>JANOAY010000069.1:0-3304 GCA_031411375.1 Pedosphaera sp.
GGCCATGCCTTGTAGCCGCGGACGTGAGTCCGCGTTGATCTGTTCGTGAGGTCCGGTGGACAAGTGCGCAAACTCATTTCGGACGGGCCTTGGGTGAAGAGGCAGTCGTATTGTGGGGAGGTGCCTGCGGTCATTGGTCGAGGCCCACTTTTTTCAGCAGCGCCTGGAAGCGCGGCTCGGTGCGCAGGGGATCGAAAATCTGAAACACTTTGAGACTCCAACAATAGGCATCCTGCTCTTCATAACATTTCTCCAGCCAATCCAGAGCCTCGTCCTTTTCGCCGAGTCCAAGATGGAGAAGCACCCGCAGCCCAGGTGAGATATAGCGCTGTTTCGCCAAGTCGTCCCAGTCACGCAGCATCTGCTCGGCTTTCGCGCGATCTCCAGCACGGGCGTAGGCGTAGGCCAGAGCGGCATCGAAGTATGGCCGGGGATCCAGCGCCTTGGCCATTTGAAACGCGGCGATGGCGCCAGTCGTGTCTCCTGTAAAATCGAAGCACCAGCCCAGCTGGAAGTGGGCACTCGAAAAATTGGGATCCAACTCCAGCGTCTTGCGCGCTTGCGCCATCGCTTCATCGTATCGGCGCGCCGAACGGAGCAACCTGCTGAGATTCGAATTAAACATCAGGGAAAGCGGATCCAATTCGATGGCTTTCTGCGAATTCCTGATGGCCTCATCAAACCGCCCGAGCATCGATTGGAGCCACGCCAATTGGTCGTAGGCCAGGGCCAGCCTGGGGTTCAGTTCCAGGGCGCGCTTCATCTCCTGTTCGCCGCCCTTCCAATCGAAGGCGTCGGCGAGAGCCAAGCCGAGGGAGAAGTGCGCATCGCCTAGATTCGGATCGAGCGCCAAGGCCTTTTGCGCCAGTTTCTTCTGTTTGGCCCAGGCTTCCTTGCCCGACAACACGCTTCCGCCCAGCCAGGCGTGAAGGTCCGCAAGTCCGCAAAAAGCGAGGGCATAGGTCGGGTCCTGTTGCAGGGCCTGGGTGAAATACTGCACGGCGTTGGTCCAACTCGCTTCCGTGACTTTGCCGAAGTGGTAGCGGCCTAGCAGATAGAGGCGGTGGGCTTCGGGGTTCCCGGTCGGAGTCTTTGCCAACGCGCGCGCCGCCTCGATCCCGAGCTTCACTTGCAGCACCTGGACACTTGCTGCGCCACTTCGGTTTGGACGGCGAGGATGTCCTTCATGTCCCGGTCGTAGGTCTGCGACCAGAGATGAAAGCCATCGGCCACGTTGATGAGCTGGGCGGTGATGCGCAGCTTGTCGCCGACCTTGCGCACGCTGCCTTCCAGCACCGTGGTCACGTGGAGTTGCTCGCCCACTTTGCGGAAGATGTTGTCCTCGGTCCTGCCCTTGAAGGCGAAGCTGGAGCTTCGTCCGGGCACGCGCAAACCAGGCACCTGGGCCAGCACGTTGAGCAATTCCTCCGTCATGCCGTCGCTGAGATACTCGTCGGCCTTGTCCGCGCTCAGGTTCACGAACGGCAGCACGGCGATGGATTTCTGGCCGGTGGCGTTGGGAATGGCGTTGGTCGCCGAAGTCGCTGACTTGGGCCGCGCGCCGAACTTGAGCATCAGCAGGAGGCCCGCCACCAGCAGCACGACCACGCCGAGCGCGATTGCCTGGCGTCGCCGGTTCGGGGCGGCGGCTGCGGCGGGACGCGCTCCATCGAGGACCAGCTTGTAAACCTGCACACTGGCCTGGATGTTTTTCAACTCCGGACGGCTCAACCGCACCAGCGCGTGCTCCACCTTGTTCTCGATCTGGTCATAGACCGAGTTGGAGATGCAAATCCCGCCCGCCTCGGCCAGTGGCTCGATGCGCGCGGCGATGTTCACGCCGTCGCCATGCACGTCGCCCGCGCTGCGCACCACGTCGCCCAGATGGATGCCGATGCGGATGCGCACCTCCCGTTCGGCCGGTTGCGCCTGGTTGCGCCCCGCCAGCGCCCGCTGGATTTCCACCGCGCACCGCACCGCCGCCAGCGCGCTGGCGAACTCGACGAGGAAACCGTCGCCGGTCGTTTTGATTTCCGTCCCCTGATGTTTGGGAAACAGGCCGCGCAAGACACTCCGATGTTCTTCGAGCAACTCCAGAGCGAGCGCCTCGTTGCGCTGCGACAGCGCGCTGTAGCCCACCATGTCCGTGAACATGATGGCGGCTAGCTTGCGTTGCTCGGTGTTTTCTGACGGCATAGATTTTCAGGCGTCGGCGCGGCAGGAGGGCGGACTCCAAAGGCCTTCTGACCGCAGCGGACGGGCGCGCGTGCGCATTTCATCACCGGCGCCCATCAGCAAGCAGGAAAAGGCTACCGTGAGCAACAGGTCAGCGACCCTTTTTTGAACAAGTCATCCATCTTGATGGGCGACGGTCGCCGGGTTCGACGTCTCCTCCGACCCGCCGACGGCGTGGTCACCGGGCGACTTCTTCGACCCATTTTTGCAGGCAGGACGGTGAAACATCGGCCGGGCGGTGGTGTTGAATCCGCCATGACGAGGAACTCTGGCAGGATCAAACGGTCGATCTGGGTGGTGGTGTTTCTTGGCGGAGTGTTGCTGGCGATTCCGCAGATGATTCCGTCTCGCATGCACTCCTGCACGAACGCCCGCATCGCGAACCTGAAGCAGATCCAAGGCGCCATGGAGCAATGGGCTTTGGAAACCAAACGATCCACAAACGATCTCGTCTCGATCACCGACATCTCAGGCAGCCCGACCAACTACATCAAACTTCTCATCAACAAAGAGCTGATCTGTCCTGCCGGCGGCACGTATACTCTGGCGACCGTCGGGGAGGCACCGCGTTGCTCCGTCGTCGGGCACACGCTCTGAACAACTCGCGTCTCATCACGGATCGTCGCCGCCGGATCGCTTGGTGGATCTCCGTGGTGGCGCATCCGTTCGTGCTGGTGCCGGTGGGAATCCTCGTCGTCTCCGTCGGACGCGTCGGGGCTGCCCGCGCCTTCGGATTCGTCGTCGCCGTTCTCCTAATGACCATCGTCCCGATGGCGTTCTACATCCGACGCCGGCTGTTGGTCGGCCGGTTCTCGGATTACGACGTCTCACGGCAGAAGGATCGGCCGGAGCTTTTCACGTTCGGGCTCGGGCTGATGGCGCTGGCGTCGGCTGTTTTCTGGTGGACGCCGGCCTTGCGGTTCCTGTTTCCGGGAACGGTGGCGGTGACGGCGATGATCGTGGCGGCGGCGCTGATCAATCTCTGGGACAAGGTTTCGCTCCATTCCGCCTTCGCGGCCTACGTCGCCGTGTTTGTGGCGATGACAAGCCCGTGGCTCAGCGCGGCCGC
>JANOAY010000070.1:0-15255 GCA_031411375.1 Pedosphaera sp.
TCGCGCTTCGGCGAGTTCGCCCACGGGTGATCCGAATCCCGGCAACAACAGCAGCACGAACGGCGGCGGACAAGTGACCACCACGGTCACGCCGCAGGCCGATGTCGCGGTCGGCAAGAGCGGCCCGGCGACGGTGCTGGCCGGAGCGAATCTGACTTACACGATCAGTGTGACGAACTTCGGCCCGTCCACGGCGAGCAACGTCGTGACGGTGGACACGCTGCCCGCGAACGCGACGTTCGTCAGCGCGAGCGGCGGCGGCACGCTCGGCGGCGGCAACGTCGTGACGTGGCCCGCGACGACCTTGCTGTCCAGCGCGACGACGACGTTCACGGTGACGGTCACGGCGCCCGCGAGCGGTTCGCTGTTCAACAGCGCGTCTGCTTCGTCGCCCACGAGCGATCCGAATCCCACGAACAACGTCGGCACGAACGGCGGTTCCCAGGTCAGCACGGCCATCACGCCGCTGGCCGACATCGTCGTGACCGTGAGCGGCCCGACGAACGCGGTGGCGGGATCGAACATCACTTACACGATCAGCATCACGAACTTCGGCCCGTCCATCGCGACAAACGCGGTGGTCACGAACACGCTGCCCGGCGGCGTGACCTTCGTGAGCGCGAACGGCGGCGGCACGCAGACGAACGGCGTGGTGACGTGGCCGATCATTCCCACGCTCGGCGCGGGCGAAGGGACAAGCTTCATCATCATCGTGACCGTACCGGGCAGCGGCGTGCTGACGAACAGCGCGGGCGGCGGTTCGCTCACGACGGATCCGAATCTCGCGAACAACAACGCGAGTTCGCCCGGCGGCATCGCGACCACAACCATCACGCCACAGGCCGACGTGGTCGTGGGCAAGAGCGGCCCGGCGAGCGTGCCGGCAGGCTCGAACATTGTGTATGTCATCAGCATCACGAACTACGGCCCCTCGACGGCAAGCAATGTGGTGACGGTGGATAATCTCCCGGCCAGCGTCACCTTCGTGAGCGCGAGCAGCGGCGGAAGTTTGAGCGAAGGCAACCAGGTGATCTGGCCTGCGACGACGCTCGTGTCCGGCGCGGTGACAAACTTCACCGTCACGGTCACGGCTCCGGCGAACGGTGCGGTCACGAACGTTGCCTTCGCCACTTCGCCGACCGGTGATCCGAATCGGGGCAACAACAGCAGCACGAACGGCGGCGGACGCGTGGTGACGACGATCATTAGCGGGCCTTCGTTCGGAGTGCTGGCGGCTCCGGCGGTCTTCAATCCGCAGACCGGCCTTTTCGAGCAGCGCGTCACAGTCACGAACATCGGCCTGTCCACGGTCGCGGCAGTGCGCCTCTCGGTGACGAGCTTGAGCACGAACGCGACGTTCCACAATCCGTCCGGCTCCAACGACGGCGTGCCGTTCGCGCAATACAACGCGCCGTTGAACCCCGGTCAGACGGTGCTCTTCACGCTGGAGTTCCTGGTGCCGAACCGTCGTCCGTTCACGAACACGCTCGCAGTCGAGGCGGTGCTGCCGGCGTCGGCGGGCACGAACTCAGGCGCGGGCGGCATCAACATCAGCCGCGCGTTTGTGGATGCGCGTCCGCCGAATGCGCCGCGCTTCGTCATCGAATTCCCGAGCGTAGTGGGCCGCGTTTATACCGTGCTCTATCGCGACGACCTCGGGTCGCCGTGGAAAGTGGCGACGCCGTCCGTGACCGCCGGCTCCACCCGCACGCAATGGTACGACGACGGGCCGCCCAAGACCGACGCGCCACCGTTGTCGAATGGCAGCCGTTACTACCGCGTGATCGTCGCGCCGTTGGACCTGTGAACCAGAAAGGAAACACGAACATGAAATCATCGAACTATCTGGTCATGGCTCAAGCAACCATCGCTCGTACGGAAGAGAAAATTATGAAGAACCAAGCACTGCACGCGCAGGCCAGTCGGGCCACGGCGGAGCAGCGGACAGCCATGTCCGCTGTCCACCACGCGGGAAGGAATGAGGCTGGCGGTGCGAAGGTGGCTTCACCGGACATGGCTGTCCGGTGCTCCGATGGGCGGCGCTCCTGGCTGGCAGTGGTTGCGTTCGTATTGTTCGCCGCCTTCACCGCGCGCGCGCACGACACGAACCAGTTGAACCGGTTCAGCCTGAACGCGCGGATTGGCTTCAACATCACCGCGCGCTTCAAAGACCTCGGGCGGCTCACGCTGGTGCCCTCGACACGCCTCACGCCGAATGGCGACGTACGGAATTACGACGACGGTTACGTGCTGCGCGACATCAGCGACAACTACGGCGGCGAGACTTGGTACTGGGGCCACGACAATGACAGCCAGGTTTCCGGCGACACGATCCTGATGAGCCGCTCGACGCCGTTGCGCGGCGGCTCCTCGCCGTTTGGTGTGGACGAGGACGACGCGCAGCTCGGCGCGGAACTGGCCTACAACCGCGAACTGTTCCGCCACAAGAACCAGCGTTACGGACTCGAACTCGCGGTGAACTACATGAACATCGGCTTCGATGACGACAGCAGTTTCCGCGCGGCCACGCGGAAGAAGACGGACGCGTATCCGTTTCACAACGGCACCACGCCGCCGCTCGCGCCGTATGAAGGCACGTTCGGCGGACCGGGCTTCGTGCTCGGCGACACGCCGATTAGTTCCGTCACGCGCCGCGTCGCGGGCGGGGCCACGGTCTCGGGAACACGCGAGCTTGATGCGAACGTGTGGGGCTTCCGCCTCGGGCCGTATGCGGATTTTCCGATGGGGACGAACTGGAATTTCTCGTTGAGCGCCGGTCTCGCGGTCGGACTCGTGGACGCGAGCGCGAAATGGAACGAGCGTATCTACATCAACAACAATCTCGTCGCGCGCAGCCGTGGCGAGGGCGACGACCTCGGCCTGCTCTGGGGCGGCTACGTGAGCGGAAAATTTTCCTACCGCATCAACGACCAGTGGCGGCTCGAAGCCGGCGCGCAATTCCAGGCGCTCGGCAAATACGACGAGCGCATTGACGGCCGCCGCGTGGAAGTTGATCTCGGCAAGGCCGTCTTCGTGACGGCGGGGTTGAGCTACAGTTTCTAAACGCGCCCGCCCCGGTGGGAATGGTGGCGGCGATTCTCCGCTCGCGCCGAGCGGGCACGAAGCGGACGATGAACGCCGGCCCACCAGTGTCCCGGAAGCGAAGCACTTTGTGACTTGCGGTGTTGTTTCCCGCTGGTCAGGAACGGACTGTCCTAGGCGAGCGCAGTCACAGAGCCGGTTGCGCCACGTCAACTGTTCCAAGGGTGGAAAACCAAGCGCGAAGCCCAGCCTCTTGATCCGCAGGGTGGAAAACGAACATTCCGCTGTCATGGGTGATCCTCCAATGGGACCAGGCTGTGTTTGCACAGAGAATTTTGCAGCGCGCAACCGGTTTCAGCGGCACACGTCCGTTTGCACAATTCCCCTGGCCTTTCGGAATCGAAATCTCGCTTAGTATTGATGGCTGATTGGCGGTGAGCCTGGCCCTAGAGTCCAAAAGGCGGGCCTGATGAAACCAAGCAGCCTGCAACAATGCCGAGTTCGTTGGTTTGCGACGGTGCGTTGATGCTTCACATCATTTATGAACGATGTCCCTAATCGTGACGTGGAGGTTTTTACCGAGGCCATCCAGTTGCCGGTCGGTGAACGTGCCGCCTGCCTCGAGCGCGCCTGCCGCGGTGACGTGGAACTGCGCCAGCGCGTCGAGGCGTTGCTGCGCGCGCAGCAGCGGCTTGGTGATTTTCTGGAACAAGCCCCGCAGCGCACTGCACCCATCGGTGAGAAACCTGGGGATCGCATTGGCCGTTACAAGCTCTTGCAACAGATCGGCGAAGGCGGCTGTGGGGTGGTGTTCATGGCCGAACAGGAAGTTCCGGTGCGACGACTGGTCGCGCTGAAGGTGATCAAGCCGGGCATGGACACCAAGAGCGTCATCGCGCGGTTCGAGGCCGAGCGGCAGGCGCTCGCGATGATGGATCATCCGAACATCGCCAAGGTGTTCGATGCCGGAGCGACCGATTCCGGGCGGCCCTACTTCGTGATGGAACTGGTGCGTGGCATCAAGATCACGAGCTACTGCGATCAGAATTCGCTGACCACGAGAGCGCGTCTCGATCTGTTCATTCAGGTTTGTCAGGCGGTTCAGCACGCGCACCAGAAGGGCATCATCCACCGGGACATCAAGCCTTCCAACATCATGGTGACGACCACGACGGAGGGCGCGGCCCTGCCTGTGGTGATTGATTTCGGAATTGCCAAGGCGACCACGAATCAACAACTGACGGATAAAACTCTGTTCACCGCGTTCGAGATGCTCGTCGGCACGCCGGCCTACATGAGTCCCGAGCAGGCCGCGCTGACTAATGTGGACGTGGACACACGCAGCGACATCTACAGTCTGGGCGTGCTCCTCTACGAGTTGCTGACCGGCTCCACGCCTTTCAACAGCGGAGAACTGCACAAGGCTGGACTCGACGAAATCCGCCGGATCATTCGTGAAGAAGAACCCATCACGCCTTCCACGCGCTTGAGCAAGCTGACGGGGGAAGATTTGACGGATGTGGCCCGGCGTCGCCAATCCGAAGCGCCAAAGTTGATTCGCTCCATCTGCGGTGACCTCGACTGGATCGCGATGAAGGCTCTCGAGAAGAACCCGTGCCGGCGCTACGAAACCGCCAACGGCCTGGCGCTGGATGTGAAACGCTTTCTGGCCGACGAGCCGGTTTCAGCCCGCCCGCCCAGCAAGCTCTACCGATTTCAGAAAATTCTGCTCCGCAACAAATTGCTGTTCTTGGGCATCAGCGTCATCGCGGTGCTCCTCGTCGCCAGCTTGATCGTCATCGCCGCATCGCTGGCGCGGGAACAACGAGCGCGTCGCAACGCAGTCCGCGACAAACAGAAGGCTGAACAGGTCACGCGGTTCCTCGAAGACATGCTGCAAGGTGTCGGTCCCTCCGTGGCCTTGGGGCGGGACACCATCCTGTTGCGGGAGATTCTGGATCGCACGGCGGAGCGTGTCGGCCAAGAGATGACCAATCAACCTGCGGTCGAGGCGGAACTGCGCAGCCTCATTGGCCGGCTCTATTTTGAAATCGGGATTTATGATCAGGCGGAAACCATGCACCGCGCAGCACTGGCGATCCACCGGAAGCTGTTCGATCCAGAAAGTCGGGAGGTGGCCGCGTCGCTCAACGGCTTGGGTCTGGCGCTGGACAAGCGAGGCCGCGCGCCGGAGGCGGAAAACCCGCTCCGGGAATCGCTCGATATCCGGCGGCGGCTCTTCGGTCACGAACATGCGGACGTGGCTTCATCGCTCAATGATCTGGCCACCGCGCTGCGTCACCAAAAGAAGCTCGCAGAGGCGGAAGCATTGACCCGGGAGGCACTGGCCATCAGGCGAAAGTTGTTCGGGAACGACAGCCTGGAAGCGGCGGACACGCTCCATAATCTCGCCATCGTTCTCGGCGATGAAGGCAAGAAATCCGAATGCGAAGCGACCGCCCTGGAAATGCTGGCGATGCGCCGCCGGCTGCTGGGCGCCGAGCATCCCTTGGTGGCCGCCGCGCTCGCCGATGTGGCCTGGGCCGCCACTGTTTCCGGCAAGTTGGATGAGGCGGAATCAGCGGGGGAAAAGGCGCTCGCGATGCAGCGAAAACTTTTGGGCGATGAACATCCTGAAGTGGCGAGGTCGCTGAACCTGCTCGGCCAACTGCTGAAAAAGCAGGACAACCTGCCGGAGTCCCATGCGGTGCTGAAGGCGGCGCTTTCCATCCAGCGCAAGGTCTTGGGCGAGGATCATCTGGATGTTCTCTACACGCTGCGCAGTTTGAGCTGGACGCTGGAAGCCGAAGGCAAACTGGCGGAAGCGGAACTCGCGCAGCGCGGGGTGCTGGCCATGTGGCGCAAACGCGGGGAGGGCGATTCTCCGCAAGCGATGTCCCAGTTGGAGAGTCTCACCCGCCTGTTGATCGCGCAGAAAAAATTTACCGAAGCGGAGCAACTGTTGAGTGAGCCGCTGCCGCTGGCCTTTCTTCAGCAGCCAGCCAGCGCCAAGATCCTGACGCTCCGTTTCGATTTGCAAGCGCGCCGCAACAAATGGGAGGAAGCGGCGGCGGATGCCGCGCTCGCCTTCGAGCATCAGCCTTCCAATCATGATCGTTTCAGCGTGCTCGCGGCTTTGCTGATCAAAGCCGAGAACCGCCCAGCCTACGAAAAACTTCGCGCGCGATTGCTCGCCACATCCGGCCGCACCACCAATCTCTTCGTAGCTGATCAGGTGGCAAAGGCCTGTCTGCTGCTTCCTCCTTCCGAAGCTGAGTTGCGAGTGATTACCCCCTTGGCCGACTTCACGATTGCGCATGGTGCTCGCGAGACAGGTGCACAGCCATTCTTCCAAGTCTGCAAGGCGCTGTCCGAGTTTCGGCAGGGGCATTTCCCCGAAGCGATTGAATGGGCACAGAAGCCGATCCAAGGCTCCAATGTTCAGGCGCACGGGCAGGCGTATGCGATTCTGGCGATGGCGCATTGGCGGCTTGGAGAGAAAGACGCGGCGCGAGAAATGTTGGTCAAAGGCGAGGCACTGACGCCACGCACCTTGCCAATTCAGATAGCTGAGAGCCGGGGCAACGGCTGGCTGGGGTGGCTGCTCGCACGCATACAACTCGATGAAGCGGCCACGGTGATTCAGGAATGAACGAAAGCTTGGCAGACCACGAAACTCCCCAGTATCGCAGAGCAGGCCAAACATCAGAAGTGCTGCAAGATCCAAGATGTAACACAGTGAAACCGGCAAACCCATTGCTCCCCACGAAATGCCACTGCTAGCCTCAGAGCCGATGAGTACTTCGCGTCCTGACGAGAATGACGCCACGCGATTGTTATCTGCCGTCGAGCAAGGCGACCCCAAAGCCGCCGCCGAGTTGCTTGATTTGGTTTACGATGAATTGCGCCGGCTCGCGGCTTTCAAACTGGCGCAGGAATCCCCCGGTCAGACGCTGCAACCCACCGCGCTCGTGCACGAGGCGTGGTTGCGCCTGGTGGGGGATCGCAATCCGACCTTCAAAGATCGCACGCACTTTTTTCACGCCACAGCCGAGGCGATGCGCCGCATTCTCATTGACCGCGCGCGCCGCAAACTGACGCAACGTCACGGCGGAGACTACCAACGGGTGGACTGGGATAGTTTCGATCTAGCCGCTCCCGGCACCGACGATCAACTGCTGGCGGTCAATGAGGCGCTGGACAAACTTGCGCTCACGCATCCCGTGCAGGCCGAGTTGGTGAAGCTGCGCTATTTCGCCGGCATGACCAACGAGGAGGTTGCGCAGGTTTTGGAAATCTCCGTCTCCACCGCCAAGAACTACTGGACCTTTTCCCGCGCCTGGCTGCTGAACGAAATCGAAGGTGAATAGCACTTCGATTTTATTTCACTCTCAGTTGTCCTTTTCCAAAACGGTTCTCGCTTCTGTAGGTGTGCTCGCAAGGCTTCGGCCCGTCGAGCCATCAAAGGATGAAACCATGAACACCATCACGACGAAGGACGGCACGACGATCTACTTCAAAGACTGGGGGCCGAAGACCGGCCCGGTCATCACCTTCAGCCACGGCTGGCCGTTGAGTTCGGATGCCTGGGAAGCGCAGATGTTCTTTCTCGCTTCGCAAGGTTTCCGCTGCATCGGCCATGACCGGCGCGGCCACGGACGTTCCAGCCAGCCGTGGGACGGCAATCACATGGACCAGTACGCCGACGACTTGGCGGAATTGTTCGAGAAGCTCGACTTGAAAAACGTGATGATGGTCGGCCACTCCACAGGCGGCGGCGAAGTCGCGCGCTACATCGGACGTCATGGCACGAAACGCGTATCGAAGGCCGTGCTCATGGGCGCGGTGCCGCCCATCATGTTGAAGACGGCGGCGAATCCCGGCGGGCTGCCCATCGAAGTCTTCGATGGATTTCGCAAAGCCTATCTGGAAGACCGCGCGCAGTTCTTCCTCAACGTCGCCAGCGGTCCGTTCTTCGGATTCAACCGGCCCGGCGCGAAAATTTCGCAGGGACTGATTCAGTCGTGGTGGATGCAGGGCATGATGTGCGGTCACAAAAATGGCTACGACTGCATCAAGGCGTTCTCCGAAACCGACTTCACTGAAGACCTGAAGAAGTTCGACGTGCCGACGCTCATCATCCACGGCGACGACGATCAGATCGTGCCGATTGATGCTTCCGCCCGGCTGTCCGCAAAGCTGGTGAAGAACGCGGTCTTGAAAATCTATCCGGGCGGCACGCACAGCCTTGGCGACACGAGCAAGGATCAGCTCAACCAGGATTTGCTCACCTTCGCCCGTTCTTAAATCTCCCAACAAACGAAACACAAAAACATGAACTCTAAAAAACTTGCCGGCAAAGTCGCCATCGTCACCGGTGCCTCCAAAGGCATCGGAGCAGCCATCGCCAGACAACTCGGCGCGGAAGGCGCGTCCGTCGTCGTCAATTACGCCTCCAGCAAAACTGGCGCGGACAAAGTCGTGGCCGAAATTATCAGTGCCGGCGGAAAGGCCGTCGCAGTGCAAGCCGACGTCGCGAAGAAAGCGGACATTGATCGCCTGTTCGCCGAGACGAAGAAGGCGTTTGGACGCCTCGACGTCCTCGTCAACAACGCGGGCATTTATGAATTCTCCCCGCTCGAAGCCATCACCGAGGAGCATTTCCACAAACAGTTCAATCTGAACGTGCTCGGCCTCATCCTGGCGTCGCAGGCGGCGGTCGGGCTGTTCGACTCCGCAGGCGGCAGCATCGTCAACCTCAGTTCCATCGTGAGCACGCTCGCGTTTCCGAACGCCTCAATCTACAGCGCCACCAAGGGGGCGGTGGATGCGATCACGCGCTCGCTGGCCTCGGAACTCGGGCCGCGCAAAATCCGCGTCAATGCCATCCGGCCCGGCATGGTGGAGACCGAGGGAACCCACGCGGCCGGCATCGAGGAGAGCGACATGCAAAAGCAGATGCTGGCGCAGACCCCGCTCGGCCGACTCGGCCAACCGCACGACATCGCGAGCGCCGCCGTCTTCTTTGCGTCCGCAGACTCGTCTTGGATCACGGGTGAAACTTTGGTCATCGCGGGCGGCACGCGTTGAAGGAGGAAATTATGCTCGGCCTGACATTACTCGGCATTGTTCACACCGCGATCAGTCTGGTGGCGTTGGGAGCTGGAATCGTTGCGCTCGTGCGCGACAAAGAAATCACTTCGCGAAACGGCCTCGGCAAACTCTACATCTGGACGACCGTGCTCACCTGCCTGACGGGATTCCCGATCATGCAGCACGGCGGGTTCGGCAAACCGCACGCGCTGGGCATCATTACGCTGCTCGTGCTGGTCGTCGCGGCGCTGGCGGGAACGGGCAGACTGTTTGGCCGCGCCTCGCGCTACGTGGAAGTCGTCAGCTACTCGGCGACGTTTTTCTTCCACTGGATTCCCACGCTCGTCGAGACGACCACGCGACTGCCGGTCGGCAAACCGTTGATCGCGGATCGCGATGGCCCGGAGTTGCAGGCGGCAACCGGCGTGCTGTTTCTCCTCTTCTTGATCGGGGCGGCGATTCAAGTCCGCCGAATTTCCAAACATCAAACTCTTCACCCAAACTGAATCCAAACACCAAACCATCGAAAGAAACCAGATGAACCAATATCATAAGCTCTACACCCCGGAAGACAGCGCCGTCGTCTTCATTGACCATCAGCCGCAGATGCTGTTTGGCGTGGCCAATGCCGACCGCGCCACGCTGATCAACAACGTCACGCTCCTCGCCAAGGCGGCGAAGGAATTCAACGTGCCCGCCGTGCTCACGGCCGTGGAAACGGAATCGTTCAGCGGCTACGTCTGGCCGCAGTTGCTCGATGTTTTTCCCGGCCAGCCTGTCGTCGAGCGCACGTCCATGAATTCTTGGGACGACGCCGGTTTCCGCAAAGCCATCGAAGCGACCGGCAAGAAGAACATCATCATGACCGGCTTGTGGACGGAAGTATGCGTGACGTGGCCGACCATCGAGATGCTCGGCGCGGGCTACAACATTTACGTCGTGGAGGATTGCTGTGGCGCGACTTCGCCCGCAGCGCAAGAGGCGGCGCTCTCGCGCATGGTGCAGGCGGGCGCGGTGCGGGTCACCACGATCGCGGCCCTGCTCGAATGGCAGCGCGACTGGAAGAACAAGGAGCACTACAACAACCTCATGGGCATTCTCAAAGGCCAGGCGGGCGCGTACGGCGTCGGCGTCGAATATGCCTACACGATGGTGCATCACGTGCCGCAGTCTGCGCAGAAGCCCCAAATCGTGCCGAAGGCGGCGGGGCACTGAGTAACGCAGACTTTCCAGTCGGCCGGTTCACCGGACTTTCGAGTCCGGTGTTCCGACCGACGACTTGAAAGTCGCCTGAACCTGCGGACAGGATGCCTGCGCTACAAATTTATGCCCATACACGTTGCCATCACTCGTCGCGTCCGGCCCGGCTGCGAAGCGGAATTCCAGCAGGCCTTGCGGGAATTCTTCCAAGCCTCGTTCGCTCACGGCGGCGTGCTTGGCGCGACGATGATTGTGCCTCCGCCCGGTTCGGACTCGCGCGAGTTCGGCATCCTGCGCACGTTCGCCGATGAGCAGGAGCGCGATGACTTTTACGCCTCGCCCATGTTCAAAGTCTGGGAAGCGAAGTGCGAGGCGCTGACGGAGGCGGACTCGTGGACCGCGCGACCTTTGCACGGACTCGAGGCGTGGTTTCGCTCCCCGCACAACCCGCCGCCCAAATGGAAAATGGCTGTCGCCACATTCCTCGGAGTCTTTCCACTGGCGATGGTTTTGAACCTGACCATCGGCCCGGTGATTCGCGAGTGGCCGTTCGTTTTCCGCAACGCCGTTTTCAATGCCTGCGTCGTGACCTTGCTGGCCTGGGTCGTGATGCCTGCCGTCACCCGGCTGCTGCACGGCTGGTTGCAACCGCCATCCCGCCTAAACGATAAAATCAAATGAACACCATCACCGCTCCGGATCTCATTCTGCACAACGGACGCATCACGACGCTCGATTCGAACTATCCTGAGGCCAGCAATCTCGCGGTGAAAGACGGTCGCATCGTGGGCGAAGACGATGCCGAGGAATACCAACAGGGACCGAACACGAAGGTCATCGATCTCAAAGGCCGCCGCGTCATCGCGAAGCGCGGGTCGGCCAGCCACGCGCGCACCATACGCAGGGACTCGGCGTCGCGCGCGGCGAGGGCGGCGTGCTCCGGCGTGCGGCTGGGCGTGAGCAGGTTTTGCGAGAGCATGAAGCTGGCGTTCGGAAAGCTTCCGGCGAACGCGTCCAGTTCCGCCGCGCTCAACTGCGGATTGGAAAAGTAATTCTCCAGAATCTCCCGCTGCCGCGCAACCCGCACGTCGCCGCGCGCGAAGTAATTGGCCCGCGTCTGCTCGCGGCCTGCCATCCACTCCGGCGCGGCCTGCAAGGCCGCGAGCGCGGGCAGCAGGCTCGTGCCCCCGAGGAACACCGCCGTGTCGAACGCCTCCAAGTATCCCGCCGACGGCTCGCGCTGCCACGGCTCGTGGCGCAGAAGTTCGCCCGTCTTCTGTTCCAGCAGCGCGCGGCCTTCTGCGCTGGCGTCGCCGCGCGCGAGGTTGCGCAGCGCCACGGCCCATTCGTCCGGCGAATCTTTGCGGGCGAGAATGCTCTGCGCGTACTCTGCGGCGGCGGCGGGATCGAGCCGCGCCAGTTCATCGAGAAGAAATGTGCGCAAGGTCGGCGCTTCGTCGAGCGCGCCGCCGGAAGCAATCTTGAACCCCAGCCGGGTCGGCGCATCCGCGCGCGAATCCAGAATGCGCCGGATCTCCGCCACCGCGGCGGGCACCGGCATGGACGCGAGGCGGGCGCGCAGCTCGGTGAGTTGCCGCCGGGCCGTGGCGGCGTCCGGCGCGGCCCGCAGCAGCGCGGCAAGTCCGTGAAACGGGGCGGCGGTTTCGCCGGGCACGGGCACGGCGTTGGTCGTCGTGGTGGAAACACCGGACGAGGAGCCAGGCTCCGGCGTCTCGCGTGGCCAGAGCCAGACCGCCAGCGCGACGGCTCCGAGCAGCACCACGGCGTTGAGCCAGAGTTTCTTTTTCGGACGATGTTCAGGTGCTTGCATAGCAGGGCAAATAATTCACCCCACGCGCGCCAGCACCGCCTCGCAAATCGCCCCCGCCGCACGGGGCTGGCCGAGCGCTTTCGCGGCCCGGGACATGGGCGCGAGTTTATTCGAGTCGAGCAGCGTGGTGATTTTGTACGGCAAATCTTCGAGGCAGTTCGCTTTCACCGCCGCCCCTTGCTCCAGGAGGAAATCGCTGTTCGCCGCCTCCTGTCCGGGAATCGGATTCAGGATGAACAAGGGTTTGCCCAGCGCCAGCGCCTCCGACGTGGTGAGTCCGCCGGGCTTGGTGAGAATCAAATCGGACACGGCCATCAGCTCCTGCATGTTCGTGGCGAAGCCGAGCACCTGTGTTTTGTGACGGTGGGGCAGGGCGGCGAGTTGCGTGCGCAGCTTCTCGTTTTTTCCGCACACGACGATGACTTGCAGCGGACGCTCGATCTTGCCGAGTTCGCCGAGAATTTCCCGCACTGGTCCCATGCCGAAGCCGCCGCCGAGCACGAGCAGCGTCGGGACATTGGGCGCGAAGCCAAACTGCGCGCGCAGTCCTTCCGCGTCCACGCGCGCGGAAAATTTCGCGGCGATGGGAATGCCCGTCACCACCACGTCCGCGTCCTTCGCGCCGCGTGCCACGAGCCGCGCCTTGGTGGCGGGCGCGGCCACGCAGAACAGGTTCACGCACGGCTCCATCCACAAGGCGTGCGCCTCGAAATCCGTCACGATGCAGGTGATGAAGGGGTTGAGCTTCGCGGCGTAACGCTTCTTGCTCAGCACGCCGCCCATGATTTCCAGCGGCAAATAATGCGGCGCGAGAATGACCTCCGGCGCGAACTCGACCACATCCTGCACGAACTTCTTCGCCATCACGCCTGACGAGCGGCGGCGGAACTTCGTCAGCTCCTTGATGCGCGCGGGATTGTCCGTCTTCTTGAACATCATCGCGTAGAGGTCCGGCGCGTGCTCGATGAGCTTCAAGTAGCCCTTCACGTAAATTTTCCGATACCAGCGCGGCGTGTAATCGAGCACGTCCACCCGGCGCACCTCATCGGCGGGACGCAGCGCGCGCCAGGCTTCTTCAAGCGCGGCGGCGGCCTGGAGATGGCCCGCGCCCGCCGTGACCGTGGGAATAAGAACTCGCATGGGCGGGAACTTGCCGCAAACTCCGCGCGCCTGTCCAATTCTCCGCCCGTCATTTGTCTTGCCAAGTGCGGGCAACCTGTGCGTAGTGGAAGCACATCACCCCCGGTCATCGAAGTGCGATCGTGGGCTTATTTCTTCCGGCTGGAAACAGCGCTCTGGGAATTTTCATCGGCTGCGCGCCCGCGTGGAACGGCGGCGTGCTTCGGCCGGTCAGAATTTTTTCTTCACGCCGGTGATCATCCGGTCGTGAGCGCGGCCCGCACTGCGGGGGAATTTCCAAACGGGGGGCGCGCCGGCGGCAGCCCGGGTCGCCGGCGTGCGTGAACAGTCCGGGCGGAACAGGACGAACGTATGATCTGGACGATTCTCGGCGTGGCGCTCGGCGTGGCGGGCGTGTTTTGCATTGTGGCGGCAGAATTGTTGCGGGCCTTCCCCGCGCTCGACGGCTGGCGCGGCGTGATCGCGGCGGTGCTGGCCGTGTGCGGCGCGACCGTGGGGCTGACCGGGATGTTCTGGCGGCGCGCGCATCCTGAGATCGACGAGGAAACCCGGCAGACCATGGCCTTCAAGCTCGGCCGGCCCTTCTGGGGTGCCATGCTGCTGGCCTGCGCGGGCATCGCGCTCTTCATCCAGCCGATGCGGAGCAAGGAAGCGGCCGTCGCACCGCCGCCGCCGCCGCCCGCCCGGCCTACCCCGCCGCCGGTGGTGAAGGCGGAGCCGCCGCCGGTCACGAACGCGCCCGTGAAATTTCCCGCCCTGAAAATCCAAGGCTTCATCATGGTCGGCGAGCAGCCGGTGGTGCTGATTGGCGGCGAGGCCTACGCCGTGGGCGACCAGGTGCAGGGCGTGACCGTGAAGTCCGTGACACGGGAAGGCGTGGTCATGGAACTGGGCGGGCAGACGAAAAGCTACAAGGTGCAGTGATGTACCCGGCCAGATAACCATCAAGCTGGTTAGGTCGCGCGCCGGTTCGGGTGTAAGCTCGCGCATGACAACAAACCCGATCGTCCCCGTTCTCCCTCCGGCTCCGGCGCTGGTGAAAGGACAACTGTGGAAGTTCGACACGCGGTGCATCCAGATTGGACACGTCGGCAAGCATCTGGTGGAGCATCGCGGCGTGTCGGTGGAACGTCCGCAACAGCGCGCTCCCAAGCGGCTGATGGCCATCAAGGAGCTGCAAAAGTTCCTCGCCGCGAATGACGCCGTGCTGGTGGGCAACTAGCCGGCCCGGCAGACGAGGCGCGCCGCGCGTGGCGGGTCAGACGAATTTCACCTTCGACAAATCTTCCTTCGCCACGGGCCATTTCATCTTCAGGCTTTCCAGCGCCTGCACGGTGGTGCGCGCAATGATGTGGTCGCGATACCAGTTGCGATCCGCCGGGACCAGATGCCAGCGGGCCGCCCGGTGGCTGGTCGCGTTGAGCATGTCCTCGTAGGCGGTGATGTAATCGTCCCAGCGCTGGCGGGTGCGGAGATCGGCGTGGGAAAATTTCCAGTTCTTCTCCGGGTTGGCGAGGCGTTCGCGGAAGCGCTCGGCCTGCTCCTTTTTGCCGAGGTGCAGATAAAACTTCAGCAGCACGACGCGGTTCGCCACGAGGATTTTCTCGAAGTCCACGATCTGCCCGTAGCGCCTGGCCCAAACCGCGCGCGGGACGATTTCCAGAACGCGTTCGGCCAGCACCGCCTCGTAGTGGGAGCGTTTGAAGACCCCGATGTTGCCGTAGCGCGGCAGCGCCTTGTGATGACGCCAGAGAAAATCGTGCGCGCGTTCTTCGTCGGAAGGGACTTTGAAGTTTGCCGTCTCGACGCCCGCCGGATTGACGCTGGACAGGACGCGGCGCACCGAGCCGTCTTTGCCGCTGGCGTCCATGCCTTGAAAGATGAGCAGCACGGAATGGCGGGAGTTGGCGTAGAGCAACTGCTGGAGCTCGCCGATGCGCTCGCCGTAT
>JANOAY010000071.1:0-2054 GCA_031411375.1 Pedosphaera sp.
TGGCAGCCCGCCTTCTCGCCGCTAGTGCCGGAGGCTTCGAGAGGACGGCGCGGGTTGTTCAACCACACGTCGCAGCCGCTGACCCTCTGGCGCGCGACAGGGATGTCGGAGTTCTCGATGAACACGAGATGGCCCTTCAGCTCGCTGAACTTGCTCAGGTGAATGATGCGCTGGATGTATTTCTTGCCCTCGTCGTCGCGCGGATGCGCCTTGCCGGCGAAGATGAATTGCAGCGGATACTTCTCGTTCTTCACGAGCTTCACCACTTCATCGAAGCGGTCAAAGATCAGCGGCGCACGTTTGTAAGTGGCGAAGCGGCGCGCGAAGCCGATGGTCAGCGCGTCGGGATTCAGCAGCGAATCGAAGGAGATGAAATCATCCGGCGCGGTACGATGGCCCTCGAAGAGGCGGCGGCGCGCAAACTCCATCAGCTCGCGGCGCAAGTTGTAGCGCATGGACCAAAGCTCCTCGTCCGAAGTCACGGCGGGATCGGCCAAGTGCTTCCAGTAGTCGGGCGAATTGATGTTCTTCTCCGCCTCGACGCCGAGCTTGCGGCGCAGCCAGTGGCGCTGCGTGCCCTTGACCCAGCCGGGAATGTGAACGCCGTTCGTGACGTGGCCAATCGGCACCTGCGCGACTGTGCCGGTCGGATACAACTCGTGCCACATCTCGCGGCTGACCTGGCCGTGCAGTTCGCTCACGCCGTTGGCGGCGCGCGAGCATTTCAGGGCGAGGACGGTCATGCAGAACGGTTCGTGTTTGTTGTCCGGCTTCACGCGGCCCAGGGCCATCATGTCGTCGGGCTTCATGCCGAGCGCGGCCTGCATTTTCGGCATCACGAAATTCATCAGGTCGGGCGTGAAGCGATCATGGCCCGCCTCGACCGGCGTGTGCGTGGTGAAGATGCACTCCTTCGTGGTGTTCTTCTGCGCGTCCGCGAGCGACTGGCCCGCCGCGATTTTCTCGCGCATCAATTCGAGCGTGAGGAAGGCCGCGTGGCCTTCGTTCATGTGGAACGTGCCGGGCGTGAGGCCCAGTTTGCGCATCAGACGCACGCCGCCGATGCCGAGCAAAATTTCCTGCATGATGCGCGTGGTGCTGTCGCCGCCGTACACGCGCAAGGTGAGGTCGCGGTGCATCGGCTCGTTCTGCGGCAGGTTCGCATCGATCAGATAAACCGCGCAGCGCCCCACGTTCACGCGCCAGACCTGGAAGGCCACGGTGTTGAAACCAATCTCCACTTCGCAAACGATCCGCTTACCGGCGGCATCATTGAGCGGCTCCATCGGGAGGTTGCTGGGATTGAGCTGGCGGTAGTAATCCACCTGCCAGTTGTCCTGGTTGAAGGACTGTTGGAAATATCCTTCGCGGTAAAAGAGGCTGATGCCCACGAGTCCCAAGCCGAGATCGCTCGCCGACTTCAAATGATCGCCCGCGAGCACGCCGAGACCGCCTGCCGCGATGGGCAGCGTCTCATGGAAACCAAACTCGGCGGTGAAATACGCCACAGGATTTTTCACGAGGGCAGGGGCGTTCAGGTTGCCCCACGTTTTTTCCTCGGTGAGGTAGGCGTCGAACTTGATGAGCGTGCGGCGGACCTTGTCGGCGAACTGTTTGTCTTGCAGGCGCACGCGCAGTTCCTGCGCGGAGACTTCGCGCAATACGGCCACGCCGTTGTGGTAGAGGTTCTGCCACGCGCGCGGCGAAAGCTGATGAAAGATTTCCAGCGTGTCCTGGTCCCAGGTGCCCCAGAGGTTGCGGGCGAGACGATTCAGCCCTTCAACAAGGCCGTTGATTTCGTTTGGTGATAATGGTGCGTTTTCCATACTTGAATTGGTTTCTCCCGGGTCGTGGGATGAGCCGCTTGACTTGGCTGGGGCGAACCGTAGGCAGGGCACGCGGCGGAGTTCAAGCATTTGCTTGGGCGGAAATTTTTTGACGGAGTGCAGATCAAGACGGCCTCAACACGGACGGAGCACGGCTGTGGCGTAGCCGAGCCGCAGCGGTCTCGCCTGAACCAAAATTATTGCGTGCTGCGGCTGGGCTACGCCACA
>JANOAY010000072.1:0-5381 GCA_031411375.1 Pedosphaera sp.
GAGGAGGCGAACCGCAACCTCGACGCGGCCATCAAGGAGTATCAGTCCGTGGTCACGGCGGCGGACGAGCAGCGGAAGGTCATTGCCACCGCGCTGTTCCGGCTTGGCGAGTGTTACCGCAAGCTGGGGCGGACGAATGACGCGGTGGCGTTCTACCAGCGCATCACGCGCGATTTCTCGGAGCAGGAACAACTGGCGAAGCTCGCGGGTGATTTTTTGAGGCCTTCGCTCGTGGCAACGGGAAACAAGTCCGCGCTCACGCTGGAACTGGAACGCAAGCTCGCCACGCTGAAGGTGGAAAGCATCACCCAGCAGATGGAGGCTGATCGCCTGGCGAGCCTGAGCCGGGATGATTTGCACAAGACCGACGCGGTGCAGAACGACGCGGGCTACCTCAGTCTCATGCAGCAGGGGCAGACACTTTCGCTAAAGTCTGCGGATCTGAAAGCCAAGTCGCTTGGCGACGATCACCCCGAGATGCAGGCCTTGAACGGGCTGCGCAAGAAGCTGATCGAGCAAATCGACGAGCGTCTGAAAGTCATCGTGGCCGGTGCGCAAGAACGGGCCGGCCTGGCTGCGGCGCAGGTGAAAGTGCTGGGCGATGAATTGAAGAAGGCCCAGAACGAAACGGGCGCGGCTCCACGCACCACACCCGAAACCACATCACTCACCCAGGCCGAGGCCGAGGAACTCGCGCGCGTGAAGACGCTGGCGCGGAACAGTCCCGATCTGCTGCGAGCACCTTCGAACGGGTTCACCGAACTGCAACGCGCGGCGCGCAGCGGTCATTACAGCGTGGTGGAGTTCCTCCTATCACAGGACGTGAAGCCGGACGATCCGGCGCCTGGCTACACGCCGCTGGATGAGGCGGCGCGGCGCGGGCATCTCCGCATCGTGCAACTCCTGCTCGACAGGGGCGCGACCATGGAAGACGCGGGCAAGTCGCTGATCAGCACCTGCGAGTCAGGCTACAAGTCCGTGGCCGAAGTGCTCATCGCGCGCGGCGCGGATGTGAACCGCCGGACGAGTCTGAATCTCACCCCATTGCACTTCGCCGCGTACGGCGGGCACTTAGCCATCGCGGAGTTGCTGCTCAAGCGCGGCGCGCAACTGGACGTTCTTTCCACGGGCAACAACAAGCCGCAAGGCTGGCCCGATTGGGTGACGAGGGGCGCGACGCCCCTGCATCTGGCCGTGGATCGGGGCCATGCGATTATTGCGGCGCAACTGATCGCGGCGGGTGCGAAAGCAGACACCACGAATTCTGAGAAACGCACGCCGCTGCATCTGGCCGCCATGAACGGCAAAACCAACCTGTGCGCGCTGCTGCTGGATCACGGAGCTAATCCGAACGCAGCAACCACCACCGGAGAAACTCCGCTGGGCGATGCCATCGTCTCAGGCACGGCGACGGATGTGTTGAGTCAACTGCTGCGACGCGGTGCGGATGTCGATTTGCCCGGATTCAATTACAACGGCTACGGGCTGGAGGCTCCGGTGCTGGTGGCCATGCGACGCGGATCGGTTGAAGTGATGCGTGCCCTGCTCGCGGCCAGACCGAAGTTGGAAATCAAAAGCCGGGATGGACTCACGCCGTTGCAAGAGACGGTGAGAAATAATCAGGAAGCGATGGCCATCCAACTGCTGGAGGCGGGAGCGGACCCGAATGGCCGTTACGACAATAATGGTCAAACGCCGCTCCACCTGGCCGTCCGAGGACGGACCAATCTCGTGGCGGCATTGTTGCGGCACGGAGCAAATCCGAACGTTCTAACCCGGCAGGGCGAGACGCCGCTCTCGTTGGCGCTCAACTCCTTGAAGCAATCAGACCCACCGGGCCTTGCACAGCCTGGACTTCCCGGAAGACCGATTCGCGTTGGCGGCGGCCCGGCGGGAAACTCGGAGCAAACGGCGGCCTACGAGGTAATCACAGAACTACTGCGCGCCTACGGCGCGGATGAGTTCCTGCAAAGGCGCGGCTTCATCAGCGCGGTGCGCGGGTCGGAGCGGCGCGTGAACATTTTCTCCAAGGGGACAAATGATTTGAACCGTTACACGCTCATGGAATTCCTCGCGGCAGTTTACGAACAAGGCGGCGGGGATTTTGCGTTCCCGGATTTCGCCAAGATCACCATTCACCGGGTCGCCACTTGGAAGGGTCCGGTCACGAACGTGCCGCCGGGCGCGCATTCCGTGAACGCGATGGCGACGGTCAACACCAAGACGCCGATCCTGGTGAACTTTGCCTCGTTGCTGGCCACGACCAACTGCGCGGGCGACGTGCCGCTCGAATGGGGCGACGAGGTGGAGATTCCGATGGCCGACCACTCCGTGAGCGCCCAGTGGCCAGGCATGATCGGGCGTTACATGGCCGCCCCGCCGCCGGGCTACGCAGACAATCAACCCAGCCAAGGTCAGGAAGTGTTCAACCAATGCCTGCAACGCACAGTGCGCTTCACGGCTGGCGGAACGAATGTCACCTTTGATTTGCTGCCTGCCTTCGCTGACTTAAGAAGAGGTTCATTAGGAAACACTCCGCGTTCTCCCTTCTTCCGCCTCTCCGCCGTGGTGCTGCGCGACAACCGTTTCCGCAACCTGCTCCGCTCCTCGTCCGACCTGTCGGGCGTGACGGTGACGCGCCTCGACCCGCAGACGAAGGAGACGAGGAAGATGACCTTCGACCTGAACGCCGTGGCGCTGCCGGACATGAGCTACTCGTCCGGCAACCAGCCGCCCATTCCATGGCAGCACGACCTCTGGCTGCGCGACGGCGATGTGATTGAGGTGCCGGAAAAGCCGTAGCCTCGGAGCAGCGGACCGCCGAGTCCGCTGTCCTTCGCGCGGAAACAGGAACGGCGGACATGGCTGTCCGCCGCTCCGCGCGATGGCGGTGCCAAGATTCCCAACGCTGAGACCCCATATTTTTTCCGCCGGACAGATTTTCTTTTGCCGGAAACGGGAGGCTGCGGCACAGTGACGCGGCGCGGAGGGAGTGATGAGTTGCTGATTAAAAGTTGAAAGTTGCTGGTTGAGCCGACCGCGCCGAGAAACTTGGAACCTTCAACCTGCAACCTTCAACCAACGAAAGAAGCATGGAGCCATCGAAGGAGTTCAACAGCCACGCGCTCGCGGGACCGTCGCCCGCCGAGGCCGCGCACTGCATTCTCAAAAAATCCAAGCTGCGCCCCGCGCTCGCCGTCGTGCTCGGCAGCGGCTTCAGCTCGGTGCTCGCGAAATGCACCGTGGTCTATGAGGTGCCGTACTCGGCCATCCCCGGTTTTCCCAAGCCCACGGTCGCGGGCCATCAAGGCAAATTGTGCCTCTGCTTCCTCGCCAAGACGCCGCTGCTCGTGCTGTCCGGGCGCGCGCATTATTACGAAGGGCATTCAATGGAGACGGTCACGTTTGCCATGCGCGTGCTGGCGGCGATGGGCCTCAAGGCTGTGCTGCTCACGAACGCGGCGGGCGGCATCGCCTCGAAGTTGAAGTGCGGCGACTTCATGGCGCTGACCGACCACATCAATTTCATGGGCGTGAATCCGTTGCGCGGCTGGACGGGCGAGCAATGGCCGCGCTTCGTGGACCTCACCGACACTTACGATCCGCAACTGGTGCGCCTCTTGAAGAAAGCGGGCGACAAGGCCAAGGCGCGTCTCTCCACGGGCGTGTATCTCGCCGTGTCCGGCCCGAGCTACGAGACGCCGGCGGAGATTCGGGCCTTTGCCAAAATGGGCGCGGATGCCGTGGGCATGAGCACCGTGCCGGAGGCCATCATCGCGCGGCAGTGCGGGATGCGCGTGGCGGGTTTGTCGTGCATTACGAACCTCGCGGCGGGACGTGGCAAAGGAAAACTGTCCCACCATGAAGTGCTCGACGCGGGCGAGACGGCCAAGCCCGTCGCGGCGCGATTGCTGGAAAACTTCACGCAACTTTATGGCGAATCCTAAGCAGGCGCGGTTGGTGAAAGTGGCGGTGCACGCGAGCAAACGCGCCGTTGCGCCCTACTCGAAATTCCACGTCGGCGCGGCGCTGCTTACGCGTTCGGGCGAAATCATCTCCGGCGCGAACGTCGAGAGCATCAGTTACGGCCTGACCTGCTGCGCCGAACGCATCGCCCTCTTCAAGGCGCTCACCGAGGGGAAAAAGAATTTCACCGCCGTCGCCGTGGTCGCGGCGCTGAAGGACGGGCCGACGCCGTGCGGCGCGTGCCGCCAGTTGCTCTTCGAGTACGCGCCCGACGCGGTGGTGTGGATCGCCGACACGCGTGCACCGAAGAAAGTCCGCGAGTTCACCATGCGCGATTTGCTGCCGCACGCGTTCTCCTTCTGAAGGGATTCAGAAGCAGAGAACCACGGAAGACACAGACCACACGGAATCGGATTCAGCGGCAGGTCAGCCGGGACGGCCGCCTATGCCGCCTCACTCCTCGTCCGAATCCGCCACGAAGCCGGTGTCCGAACAAATTCCGCGGCGCGTGGCGGCCACGAAGTCGAGCATCACGCGGTCGGCGTCGCTCTTGAATTCCTCGCGCGCTTCCTCGACGGCTTCGCGCAATTTCCGTCCGCCGCGAAAGAGCACGAGGTAGAGCCGCTTCAAATCCCGCCGCTGATCTGCTGTCAGTCCGGCGCGGCGCAGGCCCACGACGTTCAGTCCGCAAATCCCGTTGTCGCCGCGCGCCACGGTGAAGGGCGGCAAGTCCTGGCTGATGCCCGAGCCGCCCTGCATCATGGCCAGCGTGCCGACGCGCACGAACTGGTGGAGCAGGCAGTTGCCGGAGATGAACACGCGATCCGCCACGTTGACGTGGCCGCCGAGCAGCGCGCCGTTCGCGATGATGATGTGGTCGCCGAGGTGCGAGTTGTGGCCGATGTGGCTGTGCGCCATGAAGAGATTGTTCGAGCCGATCACCGTGTCCTCGCGCGTGGTGTTCGAGCGATGCGCGGTGACGTGTTCGCGAAAGACGTTGCTGTCCCCGATCTTCAGTCGCGTCGGCTCGCCGCGATACTTCAAGTCCTGCGGGGCCTCGCCAATGATCGCGCCGGCGAAGAAATGGTTCTTCGCGCCCGCCGTGGTGTGGCCGGTGACGTAGGTGTGCGCGCCCACGATGCAGTCCGCGCCGAGCGTGACGTGCTCGTCAATGACTGCGTAGGGACCCACGCTGACGCGCGCGCCGAGCTTCGCCTTTTTGTGAACAACCGCTGTTGGATGGATCATGCGCGGGAGAGATGACACGGCGGCGCGCGGAATGAAAAGCCGGATTTGCAAAGTGGCGGCAGGCATCCCTGCCTGCCGGTGAGCCGTGGCTTCCAGCCCGGCGGAGAAAAGTGTGGCCATGAATGGCGCGCTGTACTTTTCAAGCGTCTCTCACCTCCTGCGCTCTC
>JANOAY010000073.1:0-6270 GCA_031411375.1 Pedosphaera sp.
GCGCAGGCCGGCCTCTACGACGTGGTGGTGCGGAACCCCTACAGCCTCGACATCAGCGAACAGGTTTTCCTGAGCGTGATTCCGGTCATCTCGATCCCGGTCGCGGTGGACACCGACCACACGAATTTGCTCTGGGTCAGCGGCGCGACCGTGGGCGGTGCGCCGTGGCGCGGCCAGACGAACGTGAAGTCCGACCTGATTGATGCGGCGGCGAGCGGCACCATTGGCCACGGCATGACGAGCTGGGTGCAGACGGTGGTGTCCGGCCCCGGCGCGATTTCCTTCTTCTGGAAATGCTCTTCGGAAACGAACCAGGACCGGATGCGCTTCACGATTGACGGCGTGGAAGCGGCGAACATCTCCGGCGAGACCGATTGGCGGCAGCGCACCTTCACCATCAATGATCCCGGCACCGTCCTTCGCTGGTCGTACACCAAGAGCGCGACGGGCCTTTCCGGCCTCGACCGCGCGTGGCTGGATCAGGTGGTCTTCGGCCCGACCGCGCCGATCATCACGAACACCAGCCAGGAACTGTTCGTCGTGGACGTGGGCACCACCGTCCGTTTCAACGTGGCGGCGAGCGGCACCACGCCGTTCAGCTACCAGTGGAGTTTCACGCCGCCCGGCGCGTTGCACGGCACGAACCTGATCAACGGCGACACCAATTTCCCGCTCTATCCCGGCTTCCTCGTCGGCGCGACCGGCAACCGCCGCCTGACCATCTCGAACGCGCAGCCCGAGCAGACCGGCACGTATGAAGTGGATGTGTCGAACCCGGCCGGGTCCGCCGTCAGCCCGCCGTTCACGCTGCAAGTGATCCCGTCGGCCCCGTTGAGCGAGGCGCTGAACACCAATCTCGTCTGGGAAACCTACGGCTACTCGTGGTGGGTCGGTTCGACGAACATTCATCGCGACGGTCTCGGCGCGCGCAGCGGCTCGATGCCCGGCAGCGAGTCCACGACCTTGAAGACGACGGTGCAGGGTCCCGGCACCTTGAGCTTCTGGTGGCGCGCTTCGACCGAAACGAACGTGGACATCCTGAGCTTCGAGATCAACGGCAGCACCACCTCGGAAATTTCCGGCAACCACAACTGGTCGCAGAAAACGTATGACCTCGACTCCGGCACGTTTGCGCTGACGTGGAGTTACAACAAGAGCGGCCTCTTCACGAACGGACTCGACACCGTGTTTGTGGATCAAGTCGTGTTCGCGCCCATCGCGCCCATCATCACGAACCAGCCGGTGGCGCGCGTCATTGACCAAGGCTCGGCGGTCAGCTTCACCGCCGGGGTGCGCGGCACGCCGCCGCTTTCCTACCAGTGGTTCCACAACGGCACGCCGCTCGTGAACGGCGGCGGCATCAGCGGCGCGCGTTCGCTGACTTTGAATCTCAGCGCGGTGCAGCTCGCGCAGGCCGGCAGCTATTCGCTCCAAGTCAGCAACGTCGTGGCCGTGACCCCCACCGTCGGCGCGCTGCTCACGGTGCTGCCGACCTTCCCGATTGCCGAGGCCATTGATAACGCCGACTACGCCTGGACCACCGGCAGCCCCGGCTGGATCGGCCAGAACCAGACGACCTTCGACGGCATTGACGCGGTGAAATCTCCGACCACGGCGCACGGCGGCAGCTCGACGATGCAGGCCACGCTTGCCGGTCCCGGCACCGTGCAGTTCAAGTGGAAGGTGTCTTCGCAGACGAACAACGGCACCGGCGGCGACGAGTTGATTTTCTACACGAACAACACCGCGCTCGCGCGCATCTCCGGCGAAGCCGGCTGGGAGCAGCGCTCGTTCTCCATCCTGCCCGGCAACCAGATCGTGAAGTGGACGTACGCGAAAAACGCCAGCGTGACCAACGGCCAGGATCGCGGCTGGGTGGATCAATTTGTCTTCATCCCCACGCCGCCCAGCGTGCTCACCTCGCCGTCCGGCACGAACGTGGATCAGGGCGCGAGCGCGACCTTCACCGTCGGCGTCTATGGCACGCCGCCGCTCACGTATCAGTGGCGCTACAATGGCGCCGACATTTTGGGCGCGAACGGCGCGACGCTCACGTTGAACAATGTGCAGCCGGGCGAGGCGGGCAATTACTCCGTGGTCGTCGGCAATGCCGCCGGCACGGCGAACAGTTTGAACGCGGCGCTCACCGTCAACACCATCATCCCGCTCGCCGAGGCGCTCGACACCACGAACTTCGTCTGGGCCGCCACGGGTTCGCCCGCGTGGGTGGGCCAGATCGCCGTGTCGCACGATGGCACCGACTCCGCGCGCATCCAGGGCGTGCCGCACAGCGGCTCGGCTTCCGTGCAGTCCACGATTGTCGGCCCCGGCACGATCAGCTTCTGGTGGAAAGTTTCTTCGCAGACGAACGGGGACTACCTCACGTTCTTCACGAACGGCGTGCAGGCCGTCCGCATCTCCGGGGAACAGGACTGGGAACCGCGCGCCATCTCGCTCGGCGCGGGCAACCAGACGCTGACGTGGACCTACGCGAAGAACAGCGCCACCGTCACCGGCCAGGATCGTGCGTGGCTCGATCAAGTCACCTTCGGCGCGGTCGCGCCCACCGTCACCGTGCAGCCCGTGAGCAAAGGCATTGATGAAGGCGCGAACACCAGCTTCTCTGTCACCGTCGCCGGCACGCCGCCCTTCAGCTACCAATGGCAGCGCGGCGGCATTGATCTCGCGAACGGCGCGGGCATCGCGGGCGCCACCACTTCCAATCTCGTCCTCACCGCCGTCCAGCCCGGCCAGGGCGGCGCGTATCGCGTCCTCGTCACCGGCCAGGCCGGCGGCACCGTCAGCGCGGCGGCAAACCTCACCGTCTATTCCCTCATCCCGCTCGACGACGCCCTCGACACCCCCGGCCTGACGTGGACCACGAACGGCACTCCGACTTGGACCGGCCACGCCGCCGTCACCCACGACAACACCGACGCCGCCCGCAGCGGCGCCATCCCCCATAGCGGCAGCACCTCCATGAGTTCCGTCTTCGCCGGCCCCGGCGCGGTCAGCTTCTGGTGGAAAGTTTCTTCGCAGACGAACAACGACTACCTCACACTTTACACGAACGGCGTGCTCGCCGTCCGCATCTCCGGCGAAGTGGACTGGCAGTTCAAGTCCATCAGCATCGGCTCCGGCAACCAGACGCTGACCTGGACCTACGCGAAAAACGGCAGCACCACCAACGGCCTCGACCGCGCCTTCGTGGATCAAGTTTCCTTCGGCCTCGTCGCCCCCGTCATCATCACCCAGCCCGCCAGCGTCAGCGCCGAACCAGGCAGCAACGTCACCTTCACCGTCGTCGTCGCCGCCACGCCGCCCATTTACTACCAGTGGCTCTTCAACGGTTCGCCGCTCGCGAACGGCCCCGGCCTCGCCGGCGCCAACGCCGCATCCCTCACCGTCTCGAACGTCGGCGCGTTCGCCGTCGGCGCCTACTCCGTCTTCATCAGCAACTCTGTCAACTCCGTCACCAGTTCCGGCGCCACCCTCACCGTCAGCTCGAACGTCACGCTCAATTCCTCCCTCGACGGCGGACTCAGCTTCACCACCGGCGGCACCGCCACCGCATGGAAAGGCCAGACCGGCGTGACCCGCGACGGCGTGGACGCCGCCCAGACCGGCGCGGCGACGGACAGCACTTACACCTGGATCAAAACCACCGTCACCGGACCTGGCCCGCTCTCGTTCTGGTGGAAGGTTTCTTCGGAAGCCGACCACGACTACCTCCGCTTCATGGTGGACGCCGTGGATCAAGTCCGCATCTCCGGCGCGCAAGACTGGCAGCTCATCAACTTCGACGTGCCCTCCGGCACGCACGAGTTGCAATGGCGCTACTCGAAAAACGCCACCCTCGCCGACGGCCAGGATCGCGGCTGGGTGGACTACGTCTGGTTCAACCAGACGCCGCCGCCCATCGTCATCGTCACCACCGCGCCGCCCGTCATCGTCATGCAGCCCGCCAGCCAGAGCGTTGAAGCCGGCGACATCGTGACCTTGAGCGTCGCCACCACCGGCACCGCGCCGAAGACGTATCGCTGGTTCCACAACGCCACCAACGCCCTCACCGACGGACCCACCATCGGCGGCGCGGCCACGGCGGAACTCACCCTCTACAACATTGCCGAGGCGCAGGCGGGCCACTACACCGTCACGATTACCAACCTCGCCGGCCAGGCCAGCACCGTGCCCGCGCTGGTCACCGTGCTCCCCGTGATTGATCTCGCCGAGGCGCTCGATTCTTTCGACCTCTTCTTCACCACCGTGGGCGAAGCCGCGTGGATTGGTCACACCGTGGTGACGCACGACGGCACCGACGCCGCGCGCAGCGGCCGCATCTTCGACAACCAGAGCAGCACGCTCGAAACAATGGTCAGCGGTCCCGGCAGCGTGAGCTTCTGGTGGAAAGTTTCCAGCGAGACCAACGCCGACCACCTGACGTTTTTCCTGAACGGCGTGCCGCAGCAGAGCCTCTCCGGCGAAGTCGGCTGGCAATACCGCAGCTTCCCGCTGGCCGAAGGCACGCAGGTGCTCGAATGGACCTACTTGAAGAACGGCAGCATCTCGACCAACGCCGACCGCGGCTGGCTGGATCAGATTGTTTATAGCGACGAGCCGCCCGTGACCAATGCCGTGAGTGTGAGCAACCTGCACCTCGCCGTGAGCGACAACACGCTCTCGATCAATTGGGAGGGCAGCGCGAGCAAGACCTACAAAGTTTATTACAAGGAAGCGTTGAGCGACCCGCAATGGACGCTGCTCGACACCGAAGTGCTGGTGACGTGGAAAGTGGTCGGCGGCGAGATCGTGCCCGACGTCATCACCGCCACCGCCACCGACGGCATCGGCACCAGCATGAGATTCTATCGCGTGCAGGAGCAATGACTCCGGCCCCGCGCGACGGGGCGGCGAAAGTGCAGATTTGTTTTCAACTATGCCCATGAGCAACCAATGCAGAGTGATGTTTTGCGTCGTGACCGCGCTGGCCGCGGTGCTGACGGACTTGCGCGCCGCCGCGCCCGCGCCCTGGCTCGCCCAGCCGCTGTCGCTGGACGAGGCCGTGCGCGTGGCCCTCGCGCAGAACGCGGACATCCTCAAATCCCAGCACGACCTGGAGGCCGCGCACGGCGTGGCCGTGCAAACCCGCGCCGTGGTGCTGCCCAAGCTCACCGGCGCCGCCGGCTACGAGCATGACAAGGCGCAGGACCGCGATCCCTTCAGCAAACAGCCGGATTATCTCCCCTTGGAGGACAACTGGACCGGCAGCATCCGCCTGACGCAGAAAATTTACGAAGGCGGCAAGCTCGCGGCGGCGTGGCGCGCGGCCCGGCTCATCAAGTTCCAAGCCTACCAGGAATACCAGGCCGTGCTCGCGAACACTTTGCTCGAAGTCCGCACCGCCTACTACGACGTGCTCCTCGCCGAGCAGCAAATCGCCGTGCAAGAAGCCGCCGTCAAACTCCTCACCGAAGAACTCGGCAACACCCGCCGCCGTCAGGAAGCCGGCGCGGTGCCGCGCTTCGACGTGTTGCGCGGCGAAGTGAAAGTGGCCAACGCCCGCCCGCAGGTCATCCGCGCGCAAAACCGTTTCCGCACCGCCAAATACGCGCTCATCAACGCCCTCGGCTACAACCTGACCACGAACGTCCTCGAAGACGTGCCCATGACCCTGACCACCAAGCTCGACACCGCGCCCTACCAAGTCGCGCTGGCCGAGGCGTTGCAACTGGCGCGCGTGCGCCGGCCCGAGCTGCACGCCGCGCGCACCGAAGTGGAACTCCAGCACGAGCGCGTGAAGATGGCCCGCTCCGGCCACCGACCCTCGCTCGGCGTCTATGGCGGCTACAAGGCCTACAACCACGAATACACGGATGATTTCGACCGCACCACCTCCGGCTTCGTGGCCGGCGTGGAAATGAAATGGGACCTCTTCGACGGCCTGAGCACGCGCGGCAAAGTCCTCGAGGCCCGCGCGCGTGAAGCCAAATCCGGCGTGAACCTGGAGGATCAGACGCGGCGCGTGGAGCAGGAAGTGCGCACCATCTACTCGCGGTTCCTGGAAGCCCGCGAGGTGCTGGCCTCGCAGGAAAAGAATGTGGAACGCGCCGAGGAGTCCATCCGCCTCGCCTCCTCGCGCTACGACGCGGGCAGCGGCACCCAGCTCGACGTGCTGGACGCGCAGACTTCGCTCACCGAGGCGCGCACCACGCAGATTGATGCGGCGCGCGACTACCTCGTGGCCCGCGCGCAGCTCGAACGCGCCATCGG
>JANOAY010000074.1:0-4350 GCA_031411375.1 Pedosphaera sp.
AATGATCTCCGCGTAACGCTTGGCCGTTTCCGGGCCGACATCGAAGCCTTCCGCGTCATCGGGAATGTCGCCGGTGACCACGCGCGGGTTCGTCAAATCAAAGATCGGCTTGCCCTTCTTGTTCAGCTTGCCGGAGTCCACGGGCGTCGCGACGACCGTGTCGGTCGGCAACTCGAAGCGCACGCCGCGCTGCTTCGCCTTTTCTTCGGCAGCCTTTGCGGTGCCGGTGTGATCCTTTTCCACGAGCGACTTTCCGACCTTGCCGCCGTTGGCGAGCTTGAAGGTGTAAGCCATCGCGCCGCCGATGAGCACCGTGTCAGCCTTCTCCAACAGGCGATCAATGACTTTGATTTTGTCGGAAACTTTGGCGCCGCCGAGAATCACGACGAAGGGTTTGGCCGGCTTGTCCAACTCATCGCCCAAGAACTTCAACTCGCGCTCCATGAGTAAGCCCGCCGCGCACTTGCCGCCGCGTTTCGCGACGATCTGCGCCACGCCCGCCGTCGAAGCGTGCGCGCGATGCGCCGCGCCGAAAGCGTCGTTCACGTAAATGTCCGCGACCTTCGCCAGCTTCTCAGCGAACACCGGATCATTCGCCTCTTCCTCGTTGTAGTAGCGCACATTCTCCAGCAGCAGAATGCCGCCCGCCGGCAAAGCGTTCACCGCCGCCTCGACTTTTTCGCCGATGCAGTCGTCCACGAACTCCACGGGCTTGCCGAGCATCTCGGAAAGTTTCTTCGCCACGGGGCGCAACGACATCGAAGGCTCGCGCTGGCCCTTCGGACGCCCGAGGTGCGCCGCGAGGATGACCTTCGCGCCCTTGCTCGTGAGCAGTTGCAGCGTGGGCAGCGTCTCCTTGATGCGCGTGGTGTCGTTGATGACCATCTGGCCATCCTGTTCCGCCATCGGGACGTTGTAATCCACGCGCGCGAAAACGCGCTGGCCGTTGAGATTGTTCAGGTCGTTGACCGTAAGTTTCGCCATAAAAACAAGGGCGGGAGGATAGCCACCGGCTTTTTCGAGTCAAAAGGAATTCAAGGCGGCAGGAACAGTCAAAGGGCGCAACGCCACATCCGCACCTTGGCCTTTTTGGGCGGAGCGCGGCTCTCCAGAGCCGCAGCGGCTTGAAAGAGAGACGGACGCACAAACTTCCTGGCGTTTCGGTGCGGGCGAAGCCGCTGCGGCTCTGGAGAGCCGCGCTCCATGAAGGTGCAGGTGTCGAGAACCGCCCACGAGCGCATTTCAACCAAGCTGTAATCGCTCGCGCTTCGCCCACAATTCGCGCGGACGGAAAATCCCCGCCGGGGTGATGATGCCGGTGATCAACGCCGGCGGCGTCACATCGAAGCCTGGATTACGCGCCGTGCTGGTCGGATTCGCCACCCGCACGTAGGCGCGCTGCCCCCATTTCTGTTTTCCGCTTTCTGTTTTCTGCTTTTGCACCACGCCCCATGCCCCGAGCACTTCACTCGCATCCCGTTCCTCAATGGGAATGTCGCGCCCTGACTTGAGGTTCCAATCAATCGTCGAGAGCGGAATGGCCACGTAGAAGGGAATGCCGTGGCGATGCGCGAGCACGGCCTGGGTGTAGGTGCCGATCTTGTTCGCCACTTCACCGGTGCGCCCGAGCGTGCGGTCGCTGCCCACGATCACGAGGTCAATTTCCCCGCGCGACATGAGGAACCCGGCGGCGTTGTCGGCGATGATGTCGTGGGGGATGCCTTGTTGCGCGAGTTCCCACGCGGTGAGCGTCGCGCCTTGCGAACGCGGGCGCGTCTCATCGCAGAAGACGTGGAACCTCTTCCCTTGCGCCTGCGCCGCATACATCGGCGCGGTGGCGGAACCGATGTCCACGAAGGCGAGCCAGCCGGCGTTGCAGTGCGTGAGGACACGGGTGCCATTGCGGATGAGCTTCGCACCGTGGCGTCCGATGGCCTCGCAGTGCTGCACGTCTTCGTGAGCGAATTCCTCGGCGGCGGCGAGGGCGAGAGACTGTTGCTCGGCCACGGTCTCGCCCGCGCGCATCTCCGCGAGCACGCCAAGCATGGCGTTGACAGGATCGACGGCGGTGGGGCGGGCGTCCTGGAGCGTCTGGAAAACGTGCGCGACGTGGGCGGTGAATTTCGGCACGTCGCGCCCGCGAAAGACCCGCGCGCCCTGGGCCAGTCCATACGCCGCCGTCGCACCTATCGCCCCCGCGCCGCGCACGACCATGTCGGTGATGGCCCGCGCCGTGGCGCGATAGTCGCGCGTCTCGACAAGCTTGAACTCATGCGGGAGCAATCGCTGCTCGATGAGCACGACGCGGTTGGTGGTCGCGTCAAAGGTGACGGTGCGGAAGTGCTGCGTGCGCGAACCAAGGCGGACGTTCATGGTTCAAGAATCCTTGGCGGCTCCCGTCGGAAAAACTCAGGCCGACTTGGTCTTCGGCTTCGCGGCTTTGATCTTGTCGCGCACCTTTTCGTAGAGCGGATGCTGGCGTACGGCGGCGAGGTCGGGGTCTTTCACCATCCAGGCAAACTCGCTGTAGCCCGCGCCAATCGCGCGATGCAAGGCGTCCAGCGCCTCGTCCAGCCGGTCGGTGAGAGAGTAGCTGCACGCGAGATTGTAGAGGACCATGGCGTCGTGCGGGCGGAGCCGGGCGAGCTGTTCGTCCACGGTCAGGCCGTCGGCGAAACGCCCGCGCCGGGTGTAGTCGTCCCCGAGAATTTGCAGCGCGTCCACGTAACCCGGATCGCGGCGCACCACGCCCTCGATGAAAGAGATTTCCACGTCAAGGTTGCGCTGGTCATTGCGGGTCAGTTTTTTGGTTGCGGGCTTTTTCGGCATACGGCTGCGCAAAGTGTTTCATGGATGTTTCACAAGTCAAGGAAGGCACCGACGTGGAAACGCCAAAACCCAAACAAATTCCAACTCGCAAGCTCCAACTCCAAAGGGAATGCGTCTGACCAGGCCGCGCTTCACCGACGGCTGATCGTTTTGGAGCTTGGTGCTTGGAGTTTGGAGTTTGATTTCTCCCGGTTCTCCGTTTTCATCCGCACCTGTGACTGAATCCGAAGCATTGCAGATTTTTCGCGACACGGGCGCCCTGCTCGAAGGGCATTTCATTTTGCGCAGCGGTTTGCGCAGCCGGCAGTATTTCCAATGCGCCCTCGCGCTTCAGCACATGCCCACCGTCGAGAGGCTCGGCGCGGCGCTCGCGGACAAGGTGCGCGCGCTCAAGCCCGCCACGGTCATCGCGCCCGCGATGGGCGGACTGGTCATCGGCCAGGAAGTCGCGCGGCAGCTCGGCGTGCGGTTTCTCTTCACGGAGAAGGAAGAAGGTCTGCTCGTGCTGCGACGCGGTTTCAAAATCGCGCCGGGCGAGAAAGTTTTGATCGTCGAGGACGTGGTGACGAAGGGCGGGCGCGTGCAGGAGACGATTGACATCATCCGCGCGGCACAGGGCGCGGTGGTGGGCGCGGCCATGCTGGTGGATCGTTCGGACGGGACCTTGAACATGGGCGTGCCGCTGTTCAGCGTGCTGAAGCTGAATGTGGAAACCTTTCATCCCGACAAGCTGCCGTCCGACCTCGTCGCCGTGCCGGCGATCAAGCCGGGGAGCAAGTGAGCGGGCGCAGTCATCACAGTAATCAGTGAGGCAGTCATCCGTAATCAGTCATTGAACCCTCGGCCATTGACTCACTGATGACTGATTTACTGATGACTGTTCACTTCCCCCCGCTCATCGGCGCACCCACATTGATGCCGTGCTCCAGACAGTAGGCCGCGTTCGCCACGTACTTGTCCGCCCAATGTCTGAGTCCCGCGCGCTCCTCCGGCGTGAGCGCGCGCACCACTTTCGCGGGCGCGCCCATGACGAGCGAGCCGGGCGGGATTTTCATGCGCTGCGTCACAAGCGCCTTCGCGCCGATCAAACTTTGCTCGCCCACCACCGCGCCATCGAGCACCACCGCGCCCATGCCGATCAAACATTCATCGCCAATGGTGCAGGCGTGGACGATGGCGGAATGACCGATGGTCACGTAGTTGCCGACAAGGCACGGGTAATCATCCGCAAGATGGAGCACGGCGTTGTCCTGAATGTTCGAGTGATGGCCGACGACGATGCGGTTGATGTCCCCGCGCAGCACCGCGTGATACCACACGCTGGAATGATCGCCGAGCGTAACATCGCCCACGACCACGGCGGTCTGCGCGAGATAGACGCCCTGACCGAGCGCGGGAGTTTGGCCGAGGAACTGATCGAGTTGGGCGCGCAAGTCTGACATGGATGGAAGTGTTGCGAAGGCGGTGAAAGTTGCGAAGGGAAAATTCTTCGGGGCGCGGACTTTCCAGTCCGCAGCAAGC
>JANOAY010000075.1:0-2986 GCA_031411375.1 Pedosphaera sp.
TCCGCTGCCATGAAAACATTCTCTCTGCTCCATGCCGTCGCTTTGCTTGTCCTGCTGTTCGCGCAGTCCACGCGCGCCACCACTTACACCTGGTCGGGCGCGGGCTTCATGGGCAGTCAGGATTTTCTGTGGAGCAATCCGTTCAACTGGAGCGGCCTCGCCGCGCCGGCCACGGGCGAAACGAATCTCATCATCATCCTGCCGAACAACGGTTCGCCGCGCACGACCACAAACGACATCGCGGGACTCGTCGTGAAGTCCATCCGCTTCCAGGGCGACAACTACATCGTGGCGGGAAAAGCGCCGGCCACTTCGCTGACGCTGATCTATGATCGCTTCAGCGGCGACACCATCGAGGCCAGCGGGAACAACGGCCAGTTCGCTTCCACGATGCCGCTCGTGCTGACCAACGACATCACGATTGATGTCGCGAACGCGAAGACGTTTCACATCCGCGCCACCATGGGCGGGCCGGGCGGCGTGAGCAAACTGAACGGCGGCACGCTGCACTTCAATTCCATCGGGAACAATTACGCGGGCGAAACCTTCGTGAGCGACGGCATCCTCGATCTGCAATGCGGCTTCTTCGGTGCGACCGTCTCCGTGCCGCAGGCCCTCGTCATCGGCGGCACGAACGAACTGCTTTCGCCCGTCGTGCGCTTGCTCCTCGAAGACCAAATCGCCGACACCGCGCCGGTGACCGTGAACGCCAATGGCAAGCTCTGGCTGAACACGTTCGACGACACGATTGGTTCGCTCACACTCGCGGGCGGACTCGTCAACACGGGGCAGGGCGGCAATCCGATTTCGCCCGGCGTGCTTTCGCTGAATGGCAACGTGACCAACCGCTTCACCATCACGGACACCAGTTCGACCATCAGCGGCAAATTGAACCTCGGTTTCTCGACGCGCGTTTTCGACGTGGCGACGAACACCGACCTGGCGATTGATGCGAACATTTCCGGCAACATTATTTCCCCGCCCGGCCTCGTAAAAAACGGCGGCGGACAGCTCACGTTTTTCAGCGCCACGAATTCCTACGGCGGCGTGACCACGGTGAACGACGGCGTGCTCTACGTCGTCGGCTTCGGCAGCGGCACGCTGCTCGGCAACACCAACTCAGGAACCGTCGTGAACTCGAACGGCCAGTTGCGTCTTGAGTCCTGCATCGTCGGCCAGGAGGCGCTGACGCTGAACGGCGGGACGAACGTGGTGCTGCTCTACATCGGCACCAACGCGTGGGCCGGGCCGGTGACGCTGAACGGCAACTGCCGCGTCTTCGGCTCCGAAACTTCCGGCGAGCGCGACGACCTCACGTTCAGCGGCGTGATCGGCGGCCCCGGCGCGCTGACTAAGCTCGGCAGCCCTGGCGTGCTGCATCTCGCAGGCGCGGGCGCGAACACGTTCAGCGGCGGACTGTTCGCGGCGGACGGTTTCACCCGGCTGGAAAAGAGCGGCGGAGCGGCGGCGCTCGGCAGCGGCCCGCTCGTCGTCGGCACGAGCAACGCCTACTTTCCCTCCGTCTATCTCGACGTGGGCGCCAGCCATCAGATTCCCGACAGCTCGCCGGTCACGGTTTTGCACGGCGTTCTGTCGCTCGACAATGGAGCGACGGAAACCATCGGCAGCGTCGAGTTCGGCGGCGGCTGGCTCATGAGTTTTGACGGCAGCCTCACGATCAATGGCAGCCTGACCAATCGCGCCGACAGCAATGTGGCCGCGCTCTACGGCCCGAGCGTGCTGGCTCCCGGCCCGCATTTTTTCCACGCCGACTCGGGCACGCAGTTCGATGCCTTCGGTACGCTCAACGGCAGCGGTGCGCTGACCAAGACTGGTCCCGGCGCGCTGACGCTCCACAGCACGAACAACTACGCCGGACTCACGCTGATCAAGAATGGCTTTCTGAAATGCTTTCACAGCGGACGCCCCGGTTCTTCCGCCGCTGGCACTGAAGTCGAACCGGCAGGCGTGCTCACCCTCGACCGCACGTCGTTCACGAACGAGCCGCTCGTGCTGCACGGGCATCCGGTCAACTACTCGATCTACGCGCGTGACGTGTGCTCGTGGATCGGCAGCGTCTCGCTGCTGGGCGACGCGGGCGTGCAGTTTGAAATCGCGGGCGGACTGACCAACAAACTAACGCTGAACGGCGGCATCAGCGGCGCGGGCGGCTTGCGCAGCGATGGCGAGGGCGAACTCACATTGACCGGCAGCACGGACAACACCTTCGCCGGCCCGCTGTGGTTCCGCACCTCAAACGGACGTTTCCAAAAAACTTCCGGTGCGACGGCGGTGAGTTCTTCGCTGGTCGTGGGCCGCGATCTGGTGGACGGGAATTTTCAGCAAGTGACGCTGGGCGCGAACAACCAGATCGCCAACAGCGCGCCGGTGCGGCTGAACGCTTCGGGCGAAATCCAGTTGGGAATTTTCAACGAGACGATTGGGAACCTGACGCTGGCGGGCGGCGACTTTGATTATTTTGACGGCCTGCTCACCTTGAACGGCAGCCTGACCAGCGTGAGCAACGTGAGCACGTCGTTCGTGTCCGGACGGGTCAGCCTGGGCGGAGCCACGCGGACGTTCGACCTCGCGGACGGAGGCAACGTGTATTTCGACGGCGTCATCGAGGACGGCGGCAGCGCGGCGGGCATCACCAAAATTGGCGCGGGCTTTTTGCGCTTCAGCGAGCTGAACACCTACGCCGGCCCGACGCTGATCAATCAAGGGCCGCTGGAACTGGCCGGAGTCGGGCGTCCTGGCTCGTCAGCGGGCGGCACGGAGATCGCCGCCGGCGCGCGGCTTGAACTCACCGGCTCGCAGGTGACGAATGAAGCGCTGGTCTTGCACGGCACCACGGTGTTTTACGAAGGCACGAACGAGTGGCGCGGCCCCATCGATCTCCACGGCCTCTGTCAGTTCTGGGCTTTCGGCCTCGGCGGCGGGACCAATGAAAGTCTTCTCGTGGACGGCACAGTCACTGGCCTGG
>JANOAY010000076.1:0-2839 GCA_031411375.1 Pedosphaera sp.
CTGCAACAGCGCAAGGCGCAAACGATCACCGATGTGCTCGGCGAAGAAGGCGTCGCGCGCAACCTGACGCAGAGCGATCTCGAATACTTGTTCTCCGAGGATTAAACGGCGGGAATTTTCAACGTGTCAAAATCAACTCTCGGACGCGGCCTCGGCGACTTGCTCGGCTCCAATCGAACCGAAGCGAGTCCCTCCGCACCCATGAAACCGCCGGGCGTCGGCCTGCGCATTCTGATTGATGGCAGCACCCAGCCGCAGACGGAATCCGCTCCTGCCGTCGCGCCCGCGCCACCGTTGGCTGCGCCCGTCACCGTCATTCCCGCGCGCGAGTCCGACAGCGAACTGCTTACGCGCCTGCTCGCGGTGCTGGCGCTCGTGAGCGCGGACTTGGGACTGCTTGGCTGGACGACGCATCACGTCCTCACGCACCAGAAATCATTGGGAATGGTTTCCCTCGTGGCGTGCGCCGGGTCGGTGTTGCTGGCGGCCCTGTGCGGTTGCGTGGCGGCGCGCGTCGGGGCCGGGCGGGGGTGACGCTGATTGCCTCGGCGCGCGGCTCTCCAGAGCCGCAGCGTGTGGACCAGTCTTGGAGAGCTGCGCGCCGTGCCGCGCCGAAGAAGTTTGGTGCGGGTTCCAGTTGCCTCCCTTCTGTTGCACTCCAGAAACCCATTTGCCCTTTGGGGCAAAATGCGGTTACACTCCGGAGAACTCAAACTACAACAAAACACTTATGAAATACTTGCTCATGTCCTTCGCGCTCGCCTTCCTCATCACGGGCTGCGCTTCCAAAAACACCGGCGGCTCCGGCCAAGGCAGCTACACCGAAAGCTCCGAGGACCGCCACAATGCCAGCCGCGTGTCGAACAATCTCCGGTCTGCGGGGGCCTTCGGTCGCTGATTCTCCTTTATCTAAAAGACCGCGCCGCGCTCTCCGTCAGGAAAGCGCGGCGCTTGTTTTTGAAAACTTCCGAAACTTACAGCCCCATCACGACCGCCTTCGTCTCCGTGTACATCTCCAGCGCCTCCTTGCCCATCTCGCGGCCCCAGCCGGACTGCTTGTAGCCGCCAAAGGGTAGGGACGCATCGAATACGTTGTAGCAGTTCACCCAGACCGTGCCCGCGCGCAACGCTCCGGCGATGCGATGCGCCTTCGAGAGATCGCGCGTCCACACGCCGGCGGCGAGTCCGTATTGCGTGTCGTTCGCGCGGCGGATCAAATCATCAACGTCACTGAAAGATTCCGCGACGACCACGGGGCCGAAAATTTCCTCGCGCACCACGCTCATCGAGGGCTTCACGTCCTTGAGCACCGTGGGCTGCACGAAGTAGCCGCGCTCGCCGTGCCGCCCGCCGCCTGCGACCACGCACGCGCCCTCCTGCTTGCCCGCCTGCATGAAACCGGTCACGCGACGGAACTGTTCCTCCGACACCAGCGGCCCCATCTGCGTGTCCGGGTGGAGGCCGTGGCCAATCTTGATTTTCTTCGCGTGGGCCGCGACGCCATCCACGACTTGATCGAAAATCTGTTTCTCGATCATCAGCCGCGAGCCGGCGCAGCAGCATTGGCCGTGGTTGAAGAAGATGGCGTTGGCCGCGCCCGCGATGGCCTGGTCAATGTCGCCCGCGTCCTTGAAGACGACGTTCGGCGATTTGCCGCCGAGTTCGAGGCTCACTTTTTTCAAGTTGCCCGCCGCCGCCTTCACGATGAGGCGACCCACTTCCGTCGAACCGGTGAAGGCCACCTTGTCCACGTCGGGATGCGCGGCGAGCGGAGCGCCGGTCGTCTCGCCGAAGCCGGTCACGACGTTCAGCACGCCGGGCGGCAGACCCGCCTCCTGCATCAGTTCGGCGAGGCGCAGCGCGGAGAGCGGCGTCTGCTCGGCGGGTTTGAGCACGACGCAATTGCCCGTGGCCAGCGCTGGGCCAAGTTTCCACGCGGCCATGAGCAGCGGAAAATTCCATGGAATAATCTGCCCGATCACGCCCACCGGCTCGCGCAAGGTGAAGGCATGAAAGCGCGCGCCCGGCGCGTAGGGCACGCTGATGGGAATGGTCTGCCCCTCGATCTTCGTGGCCCAGCCCGCCATGTAGTGAAACAGATCGGCGGCCAGCGGCACGTCCGCGACGCGCGCGACGGCGCGGGGTTTGCCGTTGTCGAGCGATTCGAGTTCGGCGAGTTCGTCGGCGTGTTCGAGAATCAAATCACCGATGCGCCAGATCATTTTGCCGCGCTCGGAAGGCGTCATCGTGCGCCACGGGCCGGACTCGAACGCGCGCCGCGCCGCCTTGACCGCGCGGTTGATGTCCTCCGCCTGGCCGGACGCACACTGCGCGATCTCGTCGCCGGTCGCGGGATTGAAGACGGGGAAAGTTTCGCCGCCGGAAGCGGGCACCCATTTTCCGTCAATGAGATTTTTCTTCGCGCCGCGCAGAAAGCTCTGCACGCGTGAACTGAGTGCGGGATGCGCGGGCGTGGCGTGGCCGTTTCCGTTGGCGGTCACGCGCGATTTGGTCTTGATGGCTTTGGGCATGGAATACTCCTTGGTTTTGTTGGTTGAATTTTCATCGTTGTCCCGCTGCCGTGTGGAAATTGCAAGCTCCCAGCCTGCGGAGTTGTTTACCGAGTGTTGAGTTGCGCCCTGTTCGCCGACGGTCGCGCGGTAAAACATTTTCCCCGCGCATTTACGTACCACAAGAGCGGCAACCGCGCGGCGAACTTGCCACTTGCTTTGCCGGAAAGATTGGGGCGAAGGTTTCGTCAGCTTTTTCGCTATGAATCTGGCGGACATACTCAGTCCCGAACAAATCATCCCTGAACTCAGGGCGCAGGATCGCTGGG
>JANOAY010000077.1:0-7230 GCA_031411375.1 Pedosphaera sp.
GCGAAAACGAAACCAACCCGGTTCCCCAAACCTGAAACCATGACCGCCCAAGGTGTCCACCATGTCCCCGCACACCCGTCCACTATGTCTCCGGTCTTTACATCGGCGGGAGGAGAGGGAGCCAGCCAAGAACAGGGTCAAGATGCACCCAAGAGACGAGGGACTCTCGACCCTGTGCATGGCCGAGCGACCAGCCGCGAGGCTCACTTCGCTTCGCGCGTCGGCTTGTTCTTATGCGCGCCCGCGTAAAACTTTTTGTGCAGCTCCAGCAGGCGGTTCAACTCCTGAATCGGCTCGGGATGATCCTCCACGCGCAGATCGACGTAGCGATCATTCTTGCCGGCGTAGCCGCCCTTCTCGCGAACGACGAGCAGCGCGGCGGATTGCTTGCCGCGTTTGTCGCCACCGGCCTGCTGGCCCGCGTCGAGCGCGGCCATGAGCCAGTCGGCGAGTTCGCTGTTCGTCACGTCGCGCGCTTTCTCGAATGCGCCCGCCATCGCCTTCACCACTTCCTCACCAGCGAGAATGTTGCCCTGCACGCAGAAGTTCGTGCCTTCGATGTGGCCCGCCCACGCGTTGCACTTCGCGCCGGTGAAACTGGCCGCGCGCCCCTGCGCATCCACGACGCCCACCTGCCGCTGGTCGCGGCCCGAGTCGGCGTCCGTGAGTTGCCGCAAAGTTTCTTGCGCACTCTTTCCCGACTCCAAGAGCACCAGTCCGTCCGGGCCGTAACTCGTGTTCGCGTACGACTGCGTGGCAATGGCTCCCACCTTCGCCTTCGCCCACGGCACGACTGAGCCGACACCAAAGAATTTGCTCTGCACCGCCACGCCGAGATCACCCGTGGCCGGATCAAAACCAACGACGGAGAAGGTTGCGACGGGCGGCAGATTCGGGAGAGCCGACGATTCAGCGGCGTGGCTGGTGCGGAGACCGATCGTCAATGACATCCACAAAACCAGCGCGAGAATTTGGCCAGGGAGTGTCTTCATGTTGAAGGCGATTAGAGGCAACGGCGGCGGAATCCGCAACGGGCGAGAAAAAAAGATTTTTCCTCGTTCAACTTGGGCCACGACACAGGAATGTGTCTCAACCTGCCGACACGAATGTCGGCGCTACGTCGTAGTGCCGGCTTTCCAGCCGGCAGGTTCCGAGACTTTCGAGTCTCGTGTCGCTCAGAGTTCCAGTTGCGACCACTCCACGCTCTCCGCCGCGATTGACCCTCCGGGCCGCGCCGTCCTAACGTCCGCGCAAGTTCATGCCTGAAGAACTCCGCCAATCAGAAAGTTCCATCGATGCTCCGGCGTCCCGCGAACGCATCCGGCAGGAAATCCTTCGCACCAACACCGCCGTGGGCGTGGTGCTGGTCATCGTGCTCGCGCTCGCGCTGGCCGTGGTGCTGATGGCGGCGCGTGCCGCACGCAACCAGCAACGCGCCGAGCGCGCGGAAGCGGACGGTGTCGAGCGGCTGTGGAATTCCTATCTCGCGCAGGCCCGCGCGCTGCGCGTCACCGCCGCCGCCGGCCGCCGCGTGCAGGCGTTGAGTGTCATCAGCAACGCCGCCGCCATCCGCCCCGCGCTCGAACTCCGCAGCGAGGCCGTGGCCACGCTCGCCCTCACCGATCTCGAACTCGACGGCCCGCTTATCACGCTACCCGGGGCCGGCGACTTGGCGGAGATGGATGTGCAGCTCGAACGCTTTGCCTACGCGGACGGCCTGGGGCGCATCAGCCTCGCGCGCATGACGGATGGCAAAAAACTGTTCAGCCTCGAAGCGACCAATGCCGGAGTGGGCACGCGCATGACGGTCCTCAGCGTCGCCTTCAGCCCGGATGGTCAAACGCTCTGCGCGCGCTACACGGGCGGTGCGCTCGTGGCGTGGGACTTGCCGACGCGTGAACTCATCCTCGTGGCCGGCACGAACGCCACGAACGTGGTCATCTCAGGCATGTCGTACGCGGCGGACTCGGCGCAGCTGATGTTTTCCGATCCGGATCGCAACGCGCAGATCACGGTGTTCGATTTGAAGAAACGCGAGCGTGTCGTCACGGGCATCCGCAACGGCGCGCGGTCGTTTCGCTTCCGCCCCGGCACGTCGCAAGTCGGCGTGGTGCTCGACAACAAAGTGGAGTTGCTCGAACACCCGGCGGGCACGTTGCTGAAAACCTTCGAGCAGCTCACGCGCGTTTATCTGCTCGCGTGGTCGCCAGACGGCGCGCAACTCGTCGTGGCCTGCGAGGACGGCGAAGTTTATCTCTGGGACGCGGAGCGCGGCACGCACCGGATGCTGCGCGGTCACAGCGAGCCGTGCGTGCGGCTCGGTTTCAGCCCCGATGGCAAACTGCTCTTCACCGGCTCGCGCGACGGCACCACGCGGTTGTGGGACGCGGAGACGGGGCAACTCATCGTCACCACGGAGAACAGCGTGGCCCACACGTTTTCGCCGGATGGCAAGCGCCTCGGCTTCTGGCAGCTCTCGAAGGCGCTCGGCACTTGGAAGGTGGATTTGAGCGACTGCTACGTGGCGCTCCAGTGTCCGAAGACCGAGGGCGCGTTTCTCTCGCTCGATCTTTCGGCGGACGGTCGCTGGTGCGTGGCCACGCAGACGAAGGGCGTGCGCGCGTGGGATGTGCGCGCGGAAAATCGCGAATCATATTTCCCGGTGGACGGTTTGCAATCCGCGCGGCTCGCGCCAGATGGAAACAGTTTCATGATTTGTCGCACGGGAGGATTGGAACGCTGGCCGTTGACCGACGCGGCGCGACAAGGCGACCCGCTGGCCTTTGGCGAGCCTCAGTCCATCGCGCTGCCGGACCGAAGGGGTGCGCGGAATGTCGCCGTCTCCGCGGACGGCAGCACGGCGGCGGTGGAACTGACCGACTATCGCTTCGTGATGATTGATCTGAAGGGCGAACGCGCGCCCGTGGTGTTTTCCGAACGGTGGCGCGGGGCGAACCAGAAAAGTTCCGGCACGCCGACGGGGCCGGGGCGTTTTGCGATCAGTCCGGACGGGCGGTGGGTTTGCACCGGGTTCTGGTTTGGTCCGCAGGATCGTCCGCGCGTGTGGAACACGCGCACGGGGCTGGTCGTGACGAATCTGCCCGCTGGCACCTCGCTCGCGATGTTCAGCGCGGACAGCCAGTGGCTCGGTCTCTCGGGCGTGGCGCAGTATCATGTTTTTTCCACGAAGGACTGGTCAAAGGTGGCGAGCATTCCGCGCGATGAATCGTCGTTCACGCACGGCACGCTGGCGTTCCTCGGCGACGGCCAGGTGGCGCTGGCACGAACGAGGCAGTCCATCCAGTTGCGCGGGGCGCGGTCGGAGGAAAAGTTCCTCGACCTCATCGCGCCCGTGCCGCAGAGCGTGGCCAGCATTCGCGTCGCGCAAAATGGCAGTGTGCTCGCCACGGGCAGCGCGCGCGACGTGATCCAAGTGTGGCGACTGGACCGCGTGCGCCAGCATCTGGCCGCGATGAACATGGACTGGAGTGCGGGCGGTGCCGCGCTGACGTCGAGCGTGGTGGCACGCCCAGGATTCTGGACGGACACGATGAAGCTGCTGCTGATTGGTCTTGTGCTGTTCTTCATCACGGCGGCGCTTTCGCTGTTCGCGTTGCGACGGCACCGTCTGGCAATTGAACGGTTCTTCCTCGCCGAAGCTCGCGCGGCGGAGCGCAATCAGGCGCTGGAGGCGGCACGCATGGAGCTGCTGCGTTCCCAAAAAATGGAGGCGCTCGGCACGCTCGCGGCGGGCATCGCGCATGACTTCAACAACCTGCTCTCCGTCATCCGCATGTCGAACAAGCTCATCGGGCGCGGCACCAAAGGCGACGCCGAGGTGCAGGAATACGTGGCCGACGTGGAGCAGGCGGTGTTGCAGGGCAAAAACGTCGTCGGCTCGATGCTTGGTTACGCGCGCAGCGAGGACGGCGCGGACGGGACGACAGACGTTTGCTCTGTCGTGGAAAACGCCGTGTCGCTCTTGAGCAAGGAATTCCTCAGCGGCCTGACGTTGAACTTGGAGTTGGATCGCAACGCACCGGACGTGGCCGTGAGCCGGGGACGGCTGGAGCAGGTGTTGCTGAACCTGATCGTCAATGCGTCCGAGGCGATGCAGGGCCAGGGGAAATTGAAAATCACGGTTCACGCCCGGACGCAGGTGCCGACCAAGCATTTTGTGCTGCGCCCCAGTGCGGCGGCGCAATTTGTGGAACTGAGCGTGACGGACTCCGGCCCCGGCATCGCGCCGGAAGTTCGCGAGCGGTTGTTCGAGCCGTTCTTCACCACGAAGCGCAGCGGGGCCAAGGCGGGCACGGGCCTCGGACTTTCGCTGGTTTATTCCATCGCCCAGCAAGATGCGCTGGGGCTCGCGGTGGAAAGCGAACCGGGCAAGGGCGCGGCGTTCACGATTCTTTTGCCTGTGCGCGAGACGCACAGTTCCCAAACGCAGTCTCCGCCCTAGTGTGCGGAGAGATGACCGAGACTGAAGAAATCATGGCCTCGATACTGATCGTCGAAGACGACCCGAAGCAGCTCAAGCTCTACGGGCGGGCCTTGCGCGGCTACAGTCTGACCTGCGTGTCCTCGGGCAGCGCGGCGCTCCGCGTCATCGCCGAGGCCAAGCCCGACCTTATCATTCTCGACAACATTCTCGACGACGGTGAGAAGGGGATGGAATTCCTGCCCAAGCTCAAGAGCGTGGCCGCGCACGTCCCGGTGATCATGATTTCCGGCACGCTGCAAATCCGCGAGAAGCTCGCCGCGCTGCAAGGCCCGCGCTCGGCGCACTACATTTTGGAAAAGCCTGTGGACCTCGACGAACTGGATCGCACCGTGGAAATCGCGCTCACGGAATGCGGCCTCGGCGAAACCATCGCCGCGCTGCAATCGCTGGAACGGGCGGAGAAGATCGAATCGTCCGAGCCGGACCGCCGTTTCACCGACCGACTCGCGCGCCAGCACCGGATCATCCAGCTCCTGCGCGGCGCGAACGACCGCCCGAACATTTCCGGCCTCGCCCGCGACTTCAACGTCTCGCGCAAGACCATCATCCGCGATCTGCAAGACCTCATCCGCCGCGGCCAGTTGCCGGAGGAGATTTATCCCGAGTGGCGGCAGGAAGCGCCGGAATAAATTTTGGATTTTAGATTTTGAATTTTGGATTGGTCGCCACCGCTGGAGCACTTCACCGGCGGCGATTCGTTTTCCGCCGCCCAATCCAAAATCTTAAATCCCAAATCCAAAATGGGCTGTGCCCCACTCGCACACCCCTGTGCGCGGCTCGCACAGTTTCGCGATTACGGGCGCGTGCTTGAATGCCGGCATGAACTCAAAGTGCATTCAACAGCTCGCTCTTTTCGTTTCTCTGCTCCTGCTTGCTCCCGCTGCCAGCGAGGCCGGCACGCACACTTGGACGGGTGGCGGCGGGAACGGTCTGTGGACCACGGCAGGCAACTGGTCGGGTGGTGCGCCCACCGTCGGCGAGGCCGCGCCGGTCACGCTCATCTTCCCGGGCAACGTCCAGGCCACGAACAACATCGCCGGCCTCACCGTGGACAAGCTGACCTTCAGCGGCAGCCCGACGATACCCACCGTGGTGGTTCTGCACGGGAGCGGCGGCGGGTCGCTCATCTTTCGCGGGGCGGGTGGTGTGAATTTGCAGACGACCTCCGACTTCAACATGGATAACACGATTGCCGCGACACTGCCGGTGACGATGAACGGCTCGAACTATTTTTCCGTGGATGCGGTCTATCACAAAGTTTCCATTCTCAGCGTGGTGAGCGGAACGGGCAGCATGACGTTGGACGGGGGCGGCGATTTGTATCTGGGCGGCACGCAGGCCAACACCATCACTGGCAAAGTGCTGACGCAGAGCGGTTCCATCTTCCTCGACAAAACCGCCGGCCTCAACGCCGTGGCCGGCGCGGTCGAAGCCCGGCTGGGATCGAGCGGCGGGTTCATCATCATTGAGAACGCCAATCAGATTCCCGACGCCAGCGCCGTCACGGTGGCGGCGGGTTGCGTGCTGCGGTTGCACGCCAGTGAAACGCTCGGCAATCTCACGCTTGCCGGCGGCGCGGTGGATGATTTCGGCGGGTCGGGGACGCTGACCCTTTCGGCCAACCCAGTCATCACCGCATCGGGCAGCCTCATTTCGGCCCCGCTCTCGCTCGGTGGCGCGACCCGCACCTTCAACGTGCCCGCCGGAATGCAACTGACCCTGGCCGGCGCCATCGCCAACGGCGGAGCGGCGTCGGGCCTGACCAAGACGGGCACAGGCACGTTGATTCTCGGCGGTGCCAATACTTTTTCGGGCGCTGTCACAATCAGCGCGGGAACGCTTCAGGCCAACAGTGACGGCGCATTCGGCACCACCGCCGGCGGCGTCACGGTGCCGGGCAGCGTGACGTTGCGGCTGAACTGCGTGGACGTCGGCGCGGAAGCGCTCAGCCTGACCGGCACATTGGCGGTCACGGGCACCAACTCTTGGGCGGGCGCGGTCACACTGCCCACCGAGAATTCCATCGCCATTACCAACGGCACGCAGCTCACCTTCAGCGGCGCGGTGGGCGGCGCTGGTTCGCTCTCGAAATCCGGCGGCGGCACGCTGGTGTTCTCCGGCACGCAGGCCAACACCTTCGCGGGCGGTCTCGGATTTACCGCCGGCACCGTGCTCCTGAACAAGACCGGCGTGAACGCGCTCGCCGGCGCGATCTCCATCGGCCCCGGCGCGGCCACGCTCCGCCTGCAGCAGATCGGCCAGATCGCCGACACCGTCCCGGTCGCGGTTTATTCCGGCGGCACGCTGGACTTGAACAACAACTCCGAGACCATCGGCTCGCTGGAAGGCTCCGGCTCGGTGAATCTCCTGTTTGCTACGCTCACCACGGGCGGCAACAACAACAGCACCACGTTCAGCGGCAACATGGGCGGCATCGGCGGAGCGCCCTTCATCAAGAATGGCTCCGGCACTTTGACGCTCACCGGCACGAACAGCCTGCTCGGTACCGCCTCGGTGAACTCCGGCGCGCTCGTCGTGAATGGTGAAATGACCTGCCATGTCGCGCTCGCCACCGGCACCACGCTCACGGGTTTGGGCAAAGTCGGGAACGTGACCGGCACGTCGGCGCATCTCCAGCCCGGCGGCACGCCCGGCAAACTCACGACGGGAAATCTGCAACTCAACAACAGCGGAGGTGTCACCACGTTTGAAATTTTCGGCTCCAC
>JANOAY010000078.1:0-4663 GCA_031411375.1 Pedosphaera sp.
CGTGGCCGCTGCGACTCTGGAGAGCCGCGCGCCGCGCCGAAGGAGCTTGGTGTTTCTCTGCTGTTTGAAGTTTGATGTTTGTGGTTTTCCACTCGCACACTCTCGCGCATGAGCATTGCGACCCGCACCGGCGACGACGGCACCACCGGCCTGATGTACAAACGCCGCGTTCCGAAGACGCACCCGCGCATCGAGGCCAACGGCGCGATTGACGAACTCAACGCCGCGCTCGGCGTGGCCCGCGCCACTGCCACGGATGAATGGTTGCGCGGCGAAATCTTCACCACGCAGAAGCAGCTTGTGGACGTGATGGGCGAGATCGCCACCGCGCCCGCCGACCTCGAACGCTACGCACGCGACGGTTTCGTCATCGTCTCCCCGGCCCTGACCGCGCGGCTGGATGAATTGGTGAAACATCTCGAAGCGCAGAAAATTTCCTTCAAAGGCTGGGCCACGCCCGGTGCCACGCCGCTCGCTGCGCAACTCGATCTCGCCCGCACCGCCGGACGCCGCGCCGAGCGCCGCGTCTGCGCCATCCGCGAGACGGGCGAGCCGGTGAACGAGGAAATTCTCATCTACCTCAACCGCCTCTCCGACGTGCTCTGGCTCCTCGCCCGCTGGGTGGAGACGAAGGCGGGTGTGGATGGGAAGTGAGTCCCCATCAGAAATTCCAAAGTCCAAATCTCAAATTCCAAAACTAATCCCAAACTCCCAAACTTCAACGCCAGTGCGTTTGGGATTTGGAACTTGGGATTTTTTTGGGATTTGATTTTTGAGATTTGGAGTTTCCCCGGTTGAACGACTCGCCCCGCTCGCGTATCACCAACGCCAGAAAAAATCATGAGCCAATCGCCATCCATCAGCGACCACGAGTTGCAATCCGTCGCCCGCCTCAAGGAATCCGCGGCGCGCATCAAAACCGAACTGGCCAAGGTCATCGTCGGCCAGGAGGAAGTCGTGGAGCAGGCGCTCATCGCCATCTTCACGCGCAGCCACGCGCTGCTCGTCGGCGTGCCCGGACTCGCCAAGACGCTGCTCGTCTCCACGCTGGCGCAGACGCTCCACATGTCGTTCAAGCGCATCCAGTTCACGCCCGACCTCATGCCCAGCGACATCACGGGCACGGAAGTTATTTTCCAAGACCCGCAGACCAACGTGCGCGAGTTCCGGTTCCTCAAGGGCCCGATCTTCGCCAACATGATTCTCGCCGACGAAATCAACCGCACGCCGCCCAAGACCCAGGCCGCGATGCTCGAAGCGATGCAGGAACGCAAAGTCACCGTGGGCGGAAATGATTTTCAACTGCCCGATCCGTTCTTCGTCCTCGCCACGCAAAATCCCATCGAGCAGGAAGGCACCTATCCGCTCCCCGAGGCGCAGCTCGACCGCTTCATGTTCATGATCCATGTGGACTACCCGACGGCGGCGGAGGAATTGCAGATCATGAAGATGGCCACCGGCGCGCCGATGCAGAAGCCGCAGGCTGTGCTTTCCGTGGATGAAATCCTGCACCTCCAACAGATCGTCCGCCGCATGCCCGTGGCCGATCACGTCTATGCCTACGCCGAACGCCTTGTGCGCTGCACGCGCCCGAAGACGGACGAGGCGCTCGACTTCTGCAAGAAATGGCTCTCGTGGGGCGCCGGCCCGCGCGCCGGCCTGAACCTGATTCTCGCCGCCAAGGCCCGTGCCATTCTCCGCGGCCAGACCTACGTGAGTTGCGACGACATCGCCGCCGTCGCGCCGCCCGTCTTCCGCCACCGCATCGTGGCGAATTTCGCGGCCCAAAGCGAAGGCGTGACCAGCGACGACATCACCCGCCGCATCCTCGAAACGATCCCGAAGGACGAGAAGCTGGCTGCGTAGTCTGGGAGTGCCAGCGTCTCGCTGGCATGTTCAAATATCCCACGCAATGGTGAACCGGCCTGTCCTTTGCAGTTCCCGGATCATGCTCGTCCGGGATGTGCTCTTACCTGACACAGCACCGGGCGCAAAGGCGAGGATGCGGTCGGCAAGACTTTGGGGATTCGACACCGGCAACAGGAAACGCCCCTCGATCCAAGTGCTGCCCGCGCCTGCAAGCATGAAAGGGTGCTCCTTCGCCAATGACGTAAACCAAGCGATGATGTCTTTGTTCTCCAAATCCTCTCCAATCGTTCCGACCAATTTCAGAGCCTTGATTGGATCGGGTGTTGGAAACACCAGCAATTGATCATCGTCCAGACCATGCCAGAGGCAATACCCGGCACGCTGCAAACGAGGCTGGTGACGTTCGACCAGCACGCGGGCGTTACGTTGGTTCAACTTGATCCTGACGAATCCCTTCTGTTGGGACGCGGTTCCGCCAATCTCGCTGGCGAAGGGGAGCAACTCTTCCTGCACAGGCCTTTGCTTGGGCGCTTTTGGCCTGACCACGCTGACCTTACCTTTGTCAAAGTCATCCAGCATAGCGGTGGCATTGTCATACCGACCGGCCCGGGCAGTAGCGCGGGCTTGGATGACCTGGCGCGACTTTGGCCGCACCAATCCGCTTCGCAGAAAAAGGGAAAGTAGCTCCGGGCGGTCCACGGAGTACATGAGCGGCGTACAACCAAAACTGTCTTTCCAATTAAGCGTCGCTCCGGCCTTCAGCAATGTCCGACAGGCTTCAAACCGACCTGTACTCGCAGCATTAGCCAAGGCGCGATCCAACTCTTCCTGACCGACCTCGCGTTGGAGAAGGATGCTCACCAACTCCGTCTGGCCCATCCCTGCTGCCAAGACGAGCGGCGTGCGCCCCTCACCATCGCACGCCGTTGGATCGCAACCCGTCTTCAGGAGTAAGCCGCATAGTTCAACCATGCCAGCCTTCGCCGCCATGTGCAGCGGAGTGTGCCCGAAACAGTCCGGCGCATTCGGAGTTTTGTCGTGCCTCAACAAGACTTTTGCGACCGACTCCTTTTTGCACGCAATTGCTCGCATCAATGGCGTAACGCGATTGCGGTCTGGCTTGAGCGACACGCCCTGCGCGATGACTCTTTTCACAGCTTGGACTTCTCCCCCGGCGATAGCCGCGTCCAGCAAGGTGCCGTGGTTGGATTCGAGGCTCGCCCCGGCCTTGAAAAGCACATCCATGATTTCGACGTGGCCCAAGCTGGTTGCGATCTGTAGCGCTGTGGGGCGCAAGTCGTTGCCCCGCCAGCGCGTGTTGACTGGGAACCCGGCGGCGAGGAATTGACGCACGCGATTTGTGTCGGCGGACTGGATCGCTTCAAACCATTCCTCTGAGGTCATGCGGAGTGTGCTCACACGTCTGTCTTACCTGAAACGCGAGGGCGCATCAATAAGCCGGGCCGGTATCGTCATGGTTAACGCGCTGCGTTGACAAGACAGGCCCGCACTCCCCACTTTGACGCTGTGAAGACTCTGACCCGCAACGTCATGCTGCCACCGCGCCGCGGAACCATACTTCCATGATTGACCTGATCGAACAGAACCGCGCTGCCATCGCCGAGTTGTGCCGCAAGTTCAAGGTGCAGCGGCTGGCCGTGTTCGGTTCGGCGGTCAGCGATCAGTTCGACCCGGCGCGCAGCGACGTGGATTTTCTCTATACCCTTCAGCCCGTGCCGCCCGGCGAATACTCGAACAATTTTTTTGGTTTGGCGGACGCGCTGGAATCATTGCTCGGGCGGCGGGTCGATCTCGTCAGCGAAAAGTCGGTTCGCAATCCGTACTTCCGGGAATCCATCGAGGAATCGCGCCAGCCACTCTATGAAGCTTGAAAGCCGCAAGCTGCTGGTGGATGCGGTGGAGGCCGGCCACGCGGTGGCTGAAAACATCGCGGGTCGCACCTTCACCGACTATCGTGACACGCGGGCATTGCGGCGCGCCGTGGAGCGCGAGTTCGAGATTATCGGTGAGGCCTTGAACCGTTTGAGCGACCAAGACCCGGCCACGGCGGAGCAGATTCCTGAGTTGCGCCGCGCCGTGGATTTCCGCAACCGCATCATTCACGGCTACGACACGGTGGATGACGAGGCGGTGTGGGACATCGCCCAGGTTCACCTGCCAGTATTGGTCAAGCGACTCGGTGAGTTGCTCAATGAACCGCCGCCACCAAAGACCACGAACTGACATGGACCAAGCCCACCTCGATCAACTGCTCGACCCGCAGACCATCGCGCGCGCGGAGGCGCTGGGGTTGCAGGCGCGGCACATCGTTGAGGGCTACATGGCGGGCGAGCACAAGTCGCCGTATCGCGGCTTCGCCATCGAGTTCGCGCAGCACCGCGAATACACCCACGGCGACGACCCCCGCCATCTCGACTGGAAAGTCCTCGGCCGCACCGACCGCTACTACATCAAGCAATACGAGCAGGAGACGAACTACGTCGCCAACATCCTCCTCGACGGCAGCGAGTCGATGAAATACGGCTCCGGCAAACTCACCAAGCTGCAATACGGCAAGATGATGGCCGCATGCCTCTCCTACCTGATTCTCCATCAGCGCGACGCCACGGCGCTCGGCCTCTTCGACACGGCGATGCGCGATTACTCACCGCGCTCGGATAATCTGGCCACCATTCACAACATCATGGCGCGGCTCGCGGCCTTCGAGCCGAAGGCGCAGACCAGCATCGCCACCGTGCTGAACGACATGGCCCGGCAGATTCGCCGCAAGGGA
>JANOAY010000079.1:0-6537 GCA_031411375.1 Pedosphaera sp.
GCAAAGGCTACAGCCTCACTCTCGCCAAGCCGCGCGAATTGCCGCAGCTCTGCTCCATCTTCACCGAGGCGCGCGTCGCGGTGACGCCGATGGGCGGCACGCTGCGCTTCGGTGGCACGATGGAAATTGCCGGGCTGAACGAGGAAATCAATCCCGTGCGCGTGCGCGGCATCATCAAGGCAGCGGTGAAATACTTTCCGAAGTTCACGGCTGAGGATTTTGCCGGCATCCAGCCGTGGCGTGGCTTGCGGCCATGCTCGCCCGACGGCCTGCCGTATCTTGGGCGCACGGCGAAATTTTCCAATCTCACCATCGCAACAGGACACGCGATGATGGGGCTGAGTCTCGGGCCGATCACGGGCAAGTTCGTCAGCGAAATTCTCAGCGGGGAAAAGCCGTCGTTGAATCTGGCGCTGCTCGATCCGGATCGTTACGCAAGCTAGCGGCAGTAGGGCAGCCGTCCGGCTGGCGGTTCTTCACCAGGGACGGCAAAGAACGGAAGGTACGGAAAGGATACCCACTCGGTCGGGGTTTTCATCTGGCGGCGGTGCATGGATTTCTGGTTAAGCTCCGGCCCGTGTCCGAGACCTTGCCTACCCATAACGCCGCGCGCGATCCGCTCTTCCCCGCGACCATGTGGAGCGCGGTGCTGGAGGCGCGAGAGACGGACACGCCGCACGCGCTCCAGGCGCTGGAGCGGCTGGCGCGGGCCTACTGGCGACCGCTCTACATTTTCCTGCGCCAGCGCGGCCGGGAGCACGATGTGGCGACGGACGAGGTGCAAGGGTTCTTCGAGCATTTGCTGAGTCGGGATTTTTTGCGTTTCGTCCAGCCGCGCGAGGGGAAGTTCCGCACGTTTCTGCTGGCGTCGTTCACGCGCTGGCTGAATGACCAGGGTGACCGGGCGCGCGCGGCCAAGCGCGGCGGCGGTGCGGTGCTGATCTCGCTGGATGAATTCGACTCGGTGCGCGAGCTGGTGCATCCGGCGAATGAAGCGCCCGAGGCGTCCTTCGACCGGCGCTGGGCGAAGGAGATCTTTGATCGCGCCATGCAGCGGGTCGCTGAAGCGTGGAGCGCGCGTACCCCGGTGTTCAGCGCGCTGCGTTCAACCATCACGGGCGAGACGATGACGGAAGACTACGCGACCCTTGGCGCGCGGCTGGGCATGAGCGAGGGCGCGGTGAAGAAGGCGGCGTTTGATCTGCGCGCGCTGTTCGCGAAAAAGATTCGCGAGGAAATCCGGCTGACCGTGCGCGATGACGCGGCGGTGGATGAGGAGCTGCGGTATCTCATCCGGCTGCTGCGGCAGTAACTTGGCGGCGCGCTTCCCGTTTATCCCGGTTGGAAAAGCATGAACACCAAATCCACCCGCCCCTGTCCGCTGTGCGGCGCGGCCCTCACGGCCGGCGCGGAGTGCGTGGCGTGCGCGCTGGAGAAGGCGCTGTTCGATCCGGGTGAGTCTGCGGAGCCGGTGGCCACGCCTGCGACGAAAGGCGGGTTCAGTGATTTCGCCGCGCCGGATTTGCCGGGGCGTTTCGGCGAATACGCCATCAAGAAGGAAATCGGCGGCGGCGGCATGGGCGTGGTGTACGAGGCCGAGCACGTCCGGCTCAAGCGCACCGTGGCGCTCAAGATGGTGCGCTCCTTTTTCCTGACGCGCGCGGACGACCTCGTGCGTTTCCGCACCGAGGCCGAGGCGGTGGCGCGGCTCGATCATCCGAACATTGTTCCCATCTACGAAGTCGGCGAGGCGAACGGGCAGCCGTTCTTCACGATGAAGCTGATGGAGGGCGGCAGTCTCGCCGAGCGTTTGAAGCGTGGAGAAATTTCTCCGCGCGCGGCAGCGCGGCTCGTGGCGAAGATCGCCCGCGCCGTGCATCACGCGCATCAGCGCGGCGTGCTGCACCGCGACCTCAAGCCGGGCAACATTCTCTTCGACGCGGCGGGCGAGCCGTATCTGACCGACTTCGGTCTGGCGAAGCTGACCAATGTGGACACCAGCGTGACGCTCTCGCAATCCATGCTAGGCACGCCGCAGTACATGTCGCCCGAGCAGGCGGCGGGCCGGGCGCGCGACCTGACCACGGCGAGCGATGTGTGGTCGCTGGGGGTGGTGCTCTACCAGTTGGTGAGCGGGCGACTGCCGTTCGAGGGCGGGCCGAGCGCGGAGGTGCTGAGAAAAATTTTGCAGGAGGAGCCGGAGGGCTTGGGGAAAGGACTGAAGGGACGCGAAGGACGAAAGGGTGAACTCGATCGCGATCTGGAAACGCTCTGCCTGCGCTGCCTGGAGAAGGATCCGTTGCGCCGTCTCGCCAGCGCGGGCGAACTCGCGGACGAACTCGACCGCTGGCTCGCGGGCGAACCCATTCGCGCGCGGGCCGTGACCGGCGCCGAGCGGCTGGCGAAATGGGCGCGGCGGCATCCGGCCATCGCGGCACTCAGTGCGCTCGCCGTGCTGCTGGCCGTCTTCGGCGGCACCGGCGTGACCGTGCAATGGCGGCGCGCGGAGGCGGCCCGCCTGGTGGCGGTGCAGAACGCCGCCGCCGAGCGCCGCGCTTCCTACGCGGCCACGCTCGGCAGCGCGCTGGCGGCGCGCGCGCGCGGCGATCTCGGTCTTGCGCGGCGGCTGCTCGACGGTCTCGCGCCCGAACTGCGGCAGTTCGACTGGCGGCTCCTGCGCGGACTGTGCGACGGCGACGAGCAGCAGACCGTGGACTTCGGCAAGGACACGCCGCCCGAGTGCCTCGCCTGGCTGCCGGACGGTTCGCAGCTCGTCGTCATCACCGCCGATGCGCGGATGCACTTTCGCGACGCGCAGGGTGCGGAAGTCGCGCCATCGCGCGCGTTGCCGGCCCGGCCCGCGTTGTTGGACATGAACAGCGCGCGGCCCGCGCATCATGGGCTGGCGTTCTCGCCGGATGGCAACCGCTTCGTACTCGCCTGGGGAAATCTCCTGCGCGTGTTTGCGGTCTCGAACTTCGCCGTGTTGCACGAGGAATCGCTGGTCATGCCCGAGGCCGCGTGGCTCGACGACGAGCGCGTGCTTTTCGGCGGCAACGGCAGCGTGAATTCACTGCGCGGCCAGCAGGGCGCGTGGGTTCTCGACCTGCGCGACCGCATGCGCACGCCGTTGCCGGACGGACTGAGCGCGCCGCTCGCGCTCTCTGGCGACCGTCGCGTGGCTGCGTTCACCCGGCTCATGTCCAAGGAGCGGCGGGTAGAAGTGTTCGACACCGACACCCTGTTCACCGCGCCGCCCGAACGCGTCTTCAAGCTCGGCTGGAGCGGCACCGGCCTGCCAAACATGCTGCACCTCACCGGTCACGGCAGCATCCTGCTCGCGGTGTCGGGCGAATGGCTGCGGCCCGCGCTGACACTGGAGGCCTTCGAGCGCCGCAGCGGACGGCGGCTCTTTCTTCAGGACTTCAAGTTTCCCATCACCGGCCTGGCCGTGCCGCCGCAGCAGACGCTCGTGGCCGTGACGGGCGAGGACGCGATGCTGCGCCTCTACGACTTCCAGCGCAACGACCGGCTCCAGATCGAGGTCGGCGACCGGCAGCGCGGCACTTACGACGACGGTGGCTACCCGACCATCCGCCAGCCGGTGGACGGCAACGGCGCAAACGCTCCGCCGCGCGAACTGCTCACGCGCTCGGCGCTCGACGGCGGCGTGCGCTACTTCATGGGCCACGAGGACCGCTCGACGGCAGTGACCTTCACGCCGGACAGCGACGCGATTTTTTCCGCGAGCGCCGACGGCACGCTGCGGCGCTGGCCCATCCAGGCTGCGCGGCCCGGGTCGCGGTTTGGGCCGGTGCACTCGTTCTACTTCGGCCTGCATGCGACGGCGTCGGACGACGGGCGGCGGATTCTTTTCAATCACGCCGACCGCAACGCGCGCCTGCGTGACCGCGCGACGGACGTCTTGTGCAAGCTGCCGCCGTGGCACGGCCCGCTGGCGGTGCTGGGCGACGGGCGTTTCCTCACGCAGCACGGCGGCACAGGCGGCGTGCATTGCTGGGAAGTCACCAACCGCGAACCGCGCGAACTGTGGAGCGTGCCGGGCGTGACCACGCCGGAATACGGCTGGACGCGGCGCGGCGTGCTGGCGCGCGACGGACGCACCGTCGTCGGCGCGATGGCGGGGACGTTGTTCGTCGTGGACGTGGAAAAGCAGACGCTCGTCTCGGGCGGCCCGTTTGATTTTCAAACCGGCCTGCACGGCGTGGTGAGCCACGATGTATCGCCCGACGTGAAGTGGATCGCCGCCACGGGCTTCGGCCAGCGCGCGACCATCCACGCCGTGGCCGAGCCGGGAACAATTGCCGCCGCGCTCGGCGGCCTCGACGACGGGCGCGACTTCGACACCGCCGTGGCCTTTCATCCGCGCGAGCCGATCGTGTATGTCGGCAACGAGGACGGCCGCATCCGTGTGTGGGAAAATTCCGGCGGCGCGTGGCGTCCGCGCCCCGACCTCGGCTGGCACGCACATCGCGGGGCCGTGACCGCGCTGGCCCTGAGCAACGACGGCGCGCTGATCGCGACGAGCGGCGACGACACCTTGAAGCTCCTGCCCGCGCTGCCCGAACCGGGCGTCGCGGGACGGCGCGAGCGGCTGGCGTTCCCGCTGTATCATCCGGCGAACTGGGTGCAGTTCGCGCGAGATGCCAGCGGGCGGGACACGGCGTTGTTGCACAGTTCGCCGTGGAGATCGGTGGAGGTGTGGCCGGCGCGGTGAAGGGACTCGAGGGACGGAAAGGACGAAAGGATCAAGGCGGGGGCGGGCGCTTCCGTCGGAACTTTTCCCTTTCGTCCTTTATGTCTTTCAGGTGCTGCTCCCGGCGCTGCCGCTCGCGCTCCTGCAACCGTGCCTGGGTCATGCGCTCGCGCAGGCCGCCCTCCTGCAAAAACCGTTTCTCCAAGCCGGCCAACTGCCGGTCGAGCAGGAAGCAGGTCACGCGCACCAAACCCAGAATCACGTTCGCCGAAATAATCGGGTCCGAGTGCTCGATGCCCTTCTTGAAAGTTTCGTAGTTGGCGTCGGGTGTGCGGTTCAACTCGCGCAGGCGCTTGGAATACTCGTGCGCCGGTTCCCATTCGCCGGAGGCGCGGGCGCGCAGGAAATCCAGGTAGTCCTCGGCCAATTCCTCCAGGCTCGCCCGCGCCACGCTGGTCAGCTTGATTTCCATTTCCTTCGACGTGCCCGACACCTGGCTGCCTTCCACGATGTTCTGCTTGCCGGAACGCGCGGCCTGCACCATTTGGTCCACCGTGCGGTCGCCCTTGGCGGGCAGGTGCTGGCGGCAGAAATACACCGTGGCGTCGAAAACGATGAGCGCCTTCTGGTAGGAGCGGAGCTTCTCCTAGCCGCCGTGCGGCGGGATGAAATGCTCGTCGGATGGCATGAACCTAGAAAAGGCCAAAGGGACCGAAAGGACAACGCCAAATTCCCTTCCGTCCTTTCTGTCCCTTGAGTCCCTGAAAAAATCTTTTCTCACCCGGTAACTTCCCGCCGCCCTTCCCGTTTATCTCGCCCTGAATGACCAGAGTGTCGCAACCGAACTCCGTCCGCCCGGCGATAAAAAACGCCGCACTCCAGCCCATGAAAACATTCCGTCCCTGCTTCATTCTTACTTCCTTCTTCATTTCCTTCGCGGCCACCGCCGCCCCGCTCTCCGGCACCGAGTCCATCGGGCCTACGGGCGATTACGCCAACATTGGGGCGGCCATCGCGGATGTGCAGGCGCAGACGCTCGGCGGGGCGCTCGCGCTGGAGTTGCAGGCAACCTACCTCAGCACCGTCGAAACCTTCCTCACCCTCCCGGCGCTCAATGGCGCGCGCGCGGCGGCGCCAGTGTCACCTTCCCACTTACCGCAAGGCATCGAGAATGAAAAACACGCGGTTGTCGCCAGTCGGAATTTGAATCTAAACAGCTTTTCCATATGAGATCTTCCACACTGCTTCTCTCTCTTTTTTTCTGCGTGCTCGGAGCCGCCTCGCTCCAGGCCCAGGTCGTCCAATACACCGACCGGGCCGCCTGGGAGGCGGCGGTGGTCGCGGCGGGCGGCGTGGTGAAGACGGAGAATTTTAACGACGGTTCCACCTTTACCGGGGTCGATGGCGGAGTCGCGGTCGGGCCACCGATTTCTTCCCTGGTGTTCGACACCGGCGATACCATGACCACGCCGTTGGTTAAGATTTACACGGAGGTCGGCAGCGGCGGGCAGCAATTCAGTTATTCCGATCCCGGGGGCACTTCCAGTGAACAGACCGACGGCACGCCTTTCCTCTTTGGTTTTGGCACCAGCAGCGGCGCGCCAAAAATCCGGATCGAGCGCCCCACGGGCACCGGCGCGCTGGCGTGGGGGGTGGACTACCGGAAGAACTCGGCCACTACCACCTGGCGGGCGGAACTCGTGCCCACTGTTGGCAGTGTCATCACTTACACGCTGCCGGCGGGGACGGCGGTCGGCTTCATCGGCTGGGTGGTTGCGGATGGTTATATTGATTTGAAAGCACTGCGCCTTTTCTCGCCC
>JANOAY010000080.1:0-1782 GCA_031411375.1 Pedosphaera sp.
TGTGTAGGCGTTCCAGCGTTCCGCCGTCAGCAACGCCGGAAAGCTGGCCTTGCGCGCGGGCTGGAGCAGGGAGCGGGCGGCGGCGCGCTGCACTTCACGCGAATGATCGGCTCCCAGCAGACCGGAGAGCAGCGTCGTGGCCTCGCTCGAATCGTCGGACGCGAGAAGCTCCACGGACGCGACGCGCAGCTCCGGAGACGTCTCCGCCTGCGCGGCCCGCGAGCGGGCCAGCGTCAGCAACGACGCGAACCTCGTCGGGTCGGAGCCTCCGATGCGCCGAAACTCCGACCCCGTGGCATTGGCGAATCCAAGGTTGGCAGCGATCACCATTCCGCCCGGTGCCGAGACCAAGCAGCGCGCAATCTCTTCGCAGGCCGACGGCAGCTTTGAGCTCTCGACGCCTGAACCGAGTTGCCGGCCCAAGTCACCGGCGAGCGCGATGAAACCCTCGGGCAGCGGTTCGCCCGCTCGCACAAGTTCCCCGAGCAGAGCCAGCGCATTCGTCCGCACCGGCAACGCCGAAAGAATCGCAGCGCGCGTCCAGCGATCAGAGGATTGCTGCGCCGCAATGCGCGCCAACGCGGGCACGATTTCAGCCGAGCGTGCCTCGCCCAGCGACAAGGCCACTTGGAATCGCACGTGCGGATCGGGATCGTCCGCGAGGTTCAGGACGCGCTCGCGCAGCGCGGCGTTGTTGGCGAGTTTCGACTCCGCCAACTTCACCGCATTCTGGCGCACGGCGGGCTGGGGATGTTTCAGGGCGAGCAACAGAGTGGGTTCATCCACGCCGCCCGCCAATTCGAGCAGCCGCAGCTTCCCCACCGCCGGGCCGCTCGCGTCTGATTCGCGCAGGGACTTCCGCAACAGCGGAGCGGTGGCGGCATCATTTCGTTCCACGAGAAAGCGGAACGCGGTGTCGCGCCGCTGCGGAATCGGGGACGACAGCTCGCCTACAAGCGCAGGCAGGTTGGTCTCCATCGCTTTGAAAGTTGAGCGTTGAATGTTCGACGTTGCCGCCAGCCGCCAGATGCGGCCTTTGTACTTGCCGGCCTCGAAGTCCACATGCTTGCGCACGTCGCCGGGCAGATACTCGGGATGCTCGATCACCTTGCGATACATGTCGGCGATGTAGAGCGCGCCGTCCGGGCCATCGGCGATGGAGACGGGGCGAAACCAGTTGTCGCGGCTGCGGAGCGCCTCGGTGCCTTCGTGAATGCGCCGCGCCGCGAACGTGCCACCGGATTTTTCGAGACGATCGCCGCGCACGAGATTGCCCGTCGGGTCACACGAGAACGCCGCGCCGCGATATGCCTCGGGCAAACCCTCGCCACGATAAACATGAACCGCGCACGCCGCGCTGTAAGTGCCGAAGTGGCTGTCCGCCGTGGTGAGATTGTCGCTGATCGGATAGTAGCGCGCCGCGCCCGCCGTGTAGCGCGTCATCAAAGTGTTCTCCGCAATCTCCGGACAATTCTGCAACACGCCGGGCGAAGTGAGAAATGGATTGCGCGCGAGATAGCGCGACGCGAGTGGCGCGTGCTGCGACTGGATGCGGTTCATGCAGGCGAAGCGATTGCCCGCATCGTCGAAGGCGAGACCGAACTGCGACTTGCCCTCGGTCAATTCCATCTCCCCAGTGTCCGGCTTGAATCGCAGGTCACCCTTCTCGGTATCGATGACCATACCGGGCCGCTTCGGTGAAGAGACTTTGCCACCACGCAAACCGCCCGCGATATAAACCCAGCCGTCCGGCCCGAGAGTCGGATCATTCGCGCGAAGCTG
>JANOAY010000081.1:0-3233 GCA_031411375.1 Pedosphaera sp.
CCCTACCCGCCCTCGTCGTTCTTCAAGAACCTTGTCGAGAGCCACCCTGCTCCGCCCGTTCCAGAAGTTCGCGCTTCACAAATCCGCTGGGGGGGGGGGGTACAAATTATTTCGCTCTAGGACAGGAAATTGCCGCCATGAAAACTCTCCCGCTCTTGTTCACCAGTTTGGTTCTCGCCTTGATCAGTTTCGCCACGCCCGCGCGCGCCGCCGCGCCGTCCGCGACCACGGGCACGCCCTCGAACATCACCACCAACTCGGCCACGCTGAACGGCAGCGCCAATCCGAACGGTCTCGCGACCGCGGCCTGGTTCGAGTGGGGCACGACGACGAACTATGGCACGCTCACCGCCGGGCAAAGCCTCGGCGCCGGTGCCGCGCCCGTTCCGGTCACGGCGAATCTTTCGTCGCTGCTCACCGATACGAATTATCACGCGCGGCTCGTGGCCTCGAACTCGGCGGGCCTCAGCTACGGTGCCGACGTGATTGTGACGCCGACGCTGCTGCTCTATCTCTACGCCGGGGAAAGCTGGTCGTATGAATTTCACGATCTGCCGGCGGGCGGACAGACCAGCCCGAACGGCATCCCCGTGGCGCTCGGTAATTTCTCCATTCTGCCGGGCAGTTTTTCGGCAGGCAGTTCCGTCCGATGGGAGCTGTTTGAGAATTCCAGCAACGAACCCCCGTTCTGGAATGGAGTGGTCAACGCCCCGGCGGCTTCCGGATCCGGCGGCAACACTTTGTCGTGGGCGGATTATCAAGGGGCCGTCCGGCTCACGGTGCTCACGGGTTCCGTGGCCGTTTCCAGTGTGTCTTTCACAAGAATTAATGAGCATGTGGGTTCGTTCTCGCAGGTCTATCAGAACACCATCACGCCCACGCGGAATCCGCCGCCGCCTTCCTTCGCCACCCAGTTTGTCAGCAGCGTGACCATCTCGTCCGCCGTGGTGTCGTTCGACATCAATGTGAAAAACCTGCCCACCCTGCTGTCCGCGCAGTTGGGCGCGACCACGAACTACGGCGCGGCCACGGGAACGCTGCCGGACAATTTTGATTACCTCGTCCGCCGGGACATCATCCTGACCAACCTTGCCCCAGACACCGTCTATCAAACACGCATCGCCGCCACGAACAGCGCGGGGCTGGCCTATGGACAAAATCTCACCTTCAAGACGCTGGCCCCCGCCGTCATCACCACGCTCCCGGCCACACAGCGCACGGTCAGCAGCGCGACGCTGAACGCGCAGGCCACCGTGAAAGGCATCGCGGCGAGCGCGTGGTTCCAGTGGGGCACGACGACGAATTACGATCAGACCACCGCGCCGCAAGATCTCGGCAGCGCCAGCGTGACCACGAATGTCGCGGCTCCCATCACCGGCCTGAGCGCGCAGACGGCGTATCACTGCCGCGCCGTGATCGTCTCGGCGGGCGTGACGAATTTGGGCGCGGACTTGCCCTTCACCACGCCACCGCCGCCGACGAACATCGTCGTGACCAATCTCGCGACGGACGACGTGCGCGGAGCCATCGAGCGCGGCGGCTCCGTGGTCTTCGCGTGCGACGGCGTGCTGGTCTTGAGCAACCAGATAGAAATCGCGAATGATGTGGTGCTCGACGCGAGCGGCCACAGCATCACGTTCAACGGAAACAATCTGACGCGGATTTTTTCCGTCACGCCCGGCACGACGCTGCGGCTGACGAACATTGGTTTCATCAACGGCCGCGCCACCAATTCCGGCGGGGCGATTTACAACGAGGGAACCGTTTTCGCGGAGTCCTGCCGTTTTCTCAACAACGCGGCCGTGGGTATGACGGGCGTCACTGGCACCAATGGCCCGGCGGGCACTAACAGTTCCAGCATTTCGATGATCACGCCGGGGATACCGGGCGGACCAGGCGGTCCCGGCCAGCACGCTCTGGGCGGCGGCATTTTCAATTCGGGCAGCCTCACCTTGTCGCGCTGTTACTTTCAGAGCAACTCAGCCGCAGGAGGCACGGGAGGCACGGGCGGGATGGGTGGGGACAGCGGACGGTGGCCGCTGCCACCTGCGCCTCCGAGCACCGGTCGCAACCCCGCAGACGGGGGCCCCGGTGGCGCGGGAGGCAACGCCCTCGGAGGAGCGATTGCCAGTTTTGGCCATCTTGTCGTCAGCAGTTGCGCCTTCTCAAATTCATCCAGCCTTGCTGGCACCGGAGGCCGCGGCGGCGTGGGTGGTTTGGGCGGCTCGGCATATATATACCGCGGGAACAGCTGGGGTGGAACAGGAGGCGAGGGACAAGGCGGGGCTGTTTTCATCTCGGGAACGATGTTTCTCTCCAATTCGCTGCTAGTTGGCAGCAGCGCCCAAGGCGGTAGCGGCGCTCCCACCACCTTTAACTCGCCCATTTTTATTTTCGGTTCGGCCGGCGGAGCGGCGGCGGGCGGGACGTTTTACAACACCAGCAACTCCGTCGTCGTCAATTGCACTTTGGTCGGGAGCACCGCCCGGGGCGGAGCCGGCACCGTCACTCCAGATACGGTGCCTCCGGGAAATGGCGGCCATGCCTTCGGCGGCGCCATCGCCAACCACGGCAGTCTCACGGCAAAAAACCTGACGCTCGACACGAACTCGGCCATCGGAGGAATCGCGAGCTGTTATACTAGTTGCGCCACCAATGGCCACAGCCGCGGCGGCTCCATCGCCAGCACCGGCGGCGTCTTCCAAATCGTGAACAGCATTCTCTCCGGCGGCTTCAGCAACAACTGCTTTGGCACCATCACCGATCTCGGCCACAACCTTTCCTCGGACGCCACGCCCGTGTGGACTTCCGGCACGAGCGTGAACAGCACCAACCCGTTGCTTCTGCCGCTCGGCAACTACGGCGGACCGACGCTGACGATGGCCTTGCACGCGGGCAGCCCAGCCTTGGACAACGCCGACTGCGCGCTTGCGCCGCCCACCGATCAGCGCGGCTTCCCCCGCCCCGGCGGCCCCGGCTGCGACATCGGCGCGACCGAGGGAGCCAGTTCGCCCTCGCTGCAAGTCTTCCGCAACACACCCGCGCCGCACCGGCTGCGCTGGACGGCGTTGGCGGGCCGCACTTATCACGTCGAGTCCGCGACCAGCCTGAGCGCGTGGACGCCCTACGCCACGAATGTGGCCGTGACCAATGGCGTGCTCGAACTGTCCGTGCCGGTGGCCGCGCCCGAGCGTTTCTTCCGGTTGCAGGCCGAGTGATTTTTGGAGCGCCGG
>JANOAY010000082.1:0-3526 GCA_031411375.1 Pedosphaera sp.
GCGCCGGCGCGCTGGCGAGTGCCCTTCTGGTGACGGCTCCCTGCATTGCACCCGGCGCTGAGGCCGCGGTCGCCGCGCGCGGACCCAATGCCAAAGGCGCAGATCCAACCATCACTGGAGAAGAAATCGCGGTGCTGACGCAAGCGCCCAACGTCCCGCCGCCGATCAAGCGGTCGCACGCGACAAAGGTGATCGTGAAGCTCGAAGTGAAGGAGGTCGTGAAGAAGTTGTCCGACGGCGTCGAATATCTTTTCTGGACGTTCGGCGGTGATGTGCCGGGAAGTTTCATCCGCATTCGCGAGGGCGACCTTGTGGAGTTTCATCTGCTGAATCACCCGTCGAGCAAGATGCCGCACAACATCGACCTGCACGCCGTGACCGGCCCCGGCGGCGGCGCGGCCTCGTCGTTCACAGCCCCCGGACACTCGTCGCAATTTTCGTTCAAGGCGCTCAATCCCGGACTCTACGTTTATCACTGCGCGACGGCACCGGTCGGAATGCATGTGGCCAATGGCATGTATGGACTCATCCTCGTCGAGCCGAAGGAAGGGCTGCCGCCGGTGAGCAAGGAGTATTACGTGATGCAGGGTGAGTTCTACACGTCCGGGAAATTTGGCGACGAAGGCTTGCAGTACTTCGATCAGAACAAGGCCGTGGATGAACGCCCGACCTACGTCGTGTTCAACGGCGCAGTGAGTTCACTGGTGGGCGACAAAGCCATTACGGCGAACGTGGGCGAGACGGTGCGCCTGTTCGTTGGGAACGGCGGTCCGAACCTCATTTCGTCGTTCCATGTCATCGGCGAGATTTTCGACCATGTGTATCCAGAAGGCAGCACCGTTCCGACCTTGAAGAACGTGCAGACGACGCTGGTTCCGGCGGGCGGTTCCGCGATGGTGGATTTCAAAGTCGAAGTGCCGGGCACCTACGTGCTCGTCGATCACTCGCTCTTCCGCGCGTTCAACAAAGGCGCGCTCGGGATGTTGAAAGTGTCCGGGCCGGAAAATCTCATCGCCTATTCCGGCAAGGAAGTGGACGCGGTCTATCTGGGCAGCCAGGCCACGGCCGGCTCCGAAGCGCAGAAGCAAGTCGCGGCATTGCAGGCGCAGGTGAAGGCCGCCATGACCTCCGATCCGAAGATTTCCGCGCTCACCAAGGACATCCAGATTGCGAAGGGCAAGCAGGTGTTTATGCAGACGTGCTTTGTCTGCCATCAGGTGGGCGGCGAGGGCATTCCCAATCAGATTCCGCCGCTCGCCAAGTCCGACTATTTGATGGCGGACACGGAACGGGCGATTCGGGTTGTGCTCCAGGGTCAGACCGGCGAGATCGAAGTCAACGGCAAGAAATACAATGGCACGATGCTGCCGCTGAACAACCTGACCGACGAGGAAGTGTCGAACGTGCTGACCTACGTGCGGAACAGCTTCGGCAATTCGGGCGATGCGGTGAAACCGGAGGCCGTGCGTCGAGTTCGCAGTGAAACTCCAGCGCCCGCCGCCAACCAGTACGAGTGAGTCCATGAGGTTTCACACTCCCAAGCTCGTCCCGCTCGCACTCCTCCTGCTGGGAGGGCTAAGTGGTTCGGCGAAAAGCGACGACAGAGAAAAGCCACCCGCCGGAATGGTGGTCATTCCGGCCGGGCAGTTCACGCCGCTCTTTCGCGGTGAACAGGAGCCCAAACAAATTCCTGTCGATTCATTCCTGCTCGACGTGCTCCCGGTCACGAATGGCGATTACTTGGAATTCGTCCGGGCCAACCCCAAGTGGCGACGCTCCACGGTCCGGCGACTTTTTGCGGATGAGGATTATCTCAAGCTTTGGGCGGGCGATTTTAACACCGGCCCGGGCGTTCACGCCCGCGCTCCCGTCACGCAGGTGTCGTGGTTCGCCGCGAAAGCCTTTGCGACCTGGAAAGGAAAGCGCCTGCCCACGACGGCGGAATGGGAATACGCCGCCGCGGCGAGCGAGACCCGCCAGGAGGGCGGGAACGATCCAGAGTTCATCCGCCAGGTGCGCGCATGGTATTCGGCCCCGGCGCCGGCGAAGTTGCCCCCCGTGGGTGGCGGGCGCGCCAATTATTTTGGGGCGCACGATCTCCACGGGCTGGCCTGGGAATGGGTGGCGGACTTCAACACCGCGATGGTCAGCGGCGACGCCCGCGGCGACACCGGCCTCGATCGCCAGCTCTTTTGCGGCGCGGGTTCCGAAGGCGCAAAGGATCGCGGGAATTTTCCTGCCTTCATGCGCTACGGCTTTCGCAGCAGTCTCAAGGCGAATTACACGGTCCACAATCTTGGTTTCCGTTGCGCGCGAAGCCTCACCGAGGACACGAAATGAAAATTCATCATCTGCTCACCGCTGTTTGTATGTTGGCACTCGTCCGCACCGGACTGGCTGCGGAGCCAGTGACCGCGCTCACGAACCAGGCAGATTGTTGCGCGAAGGAACTGCCGGCGGCGACGCCGCTTTCTGACCGTTCGCTCTACCAACTTGACGCGTCGTGGACGAACGACGCCGGCGCAGCGTTGCGCCTCGCCTCGCTGCGCGGACGTCCGCAAGTTGTCACGATGTTCTTCGCCAGTTGCCAGTTCACCTGCCCGGTGCTGGTGAAGGACTTGCAACGCATCGAGGCCGCGCTGCCGGAGAACACGCGCACCAATGTCGGCTTCGTCCTCGTCTCCTTCGACTCGGCCCGCGACACGCCCGCCGCGCTGGCGAAATATCGCCAGACGCACGGCCTGGCCGCGAACTGGACTTTACTGCGCGCCGCGCCCGATGACGTGCTGGAACTCGCGGCGTTGCTGGGCGTGAAATTCAAGAAGGATGTGCGCGGCGACTTCGCGCACTCGAACGTCATCACCGTGCTCGATGCCGGCGGCGCGATAGTGCGGCAAATCGTCGGCTTAAACCGTGATCCGAGCGACGCCGTCCAAGCGGTCGGGCAAGCGATCACCGCGAAAGAAAAAACCACCAAAACCAACTGAGAAGGATTCATCATGCCCAGATATGTCAGCCTGTTGCGCTTCACGGAAAAAGGCGCCCGTGAAATCAAGAATTCAACCCCGCGCGCGCTCGACTTCGACAAGGCCGCAGAAAAAGCCGGAGTTCGGGTCGAAGCTCAATACTGGATGTTCGGCGCCTACGACGGGCTGCTGATCCTCAGCGCGGACACTGCCGAAGCCGCACTCCACTGCCTCACTGAACTGAGCGCGGCAGGAAATATCCGCACCGAAACAATGCGGGCCTTCGACGTAAAGGAGTTTGCCCAACGAACGGGCTAGTGATCTGGGCGGAACAGGCGGACCCGCTGCTGGACCCTGGCAATATCCGCCTGACCTTGTGCAATATCCGCGAAGCTGGCTATTCTGTGCCGCCCATGATTCATGCCGTGATTCAGTCGCTCGCTTCTTTCGTCCGGGTGCGCAGTGGGCCGCTCTGGTGCGCCGCAGTCGTGGCGCTGACGCCCGGCGCGCTGGCCGATGACTTCCAAGGCGCGACGCACATGACGCCGTTCGAGGAGGAC
>JANOAY010000083.1:0-7626 GCA_031411375.1 Pedosphaera sp.
GTTCGAGATGGGACGCAGCGCGGTGCATTCCTCGCGGCTCGGCGCGTCGAAGTTCGCCAGCATCGGCTGAAGGAACGTGCGCTGCCAGTGCGCGTAGACGCCGCGCCGATACTGGCGGTCATCCGGGCTGGCGAAGTAATCACGGTCGGGGAACTGCAAGTTCACGTAGTAGCCGCCGGGCTGATACGGATATGCGCTCGGCCCGCCAATCTCTGCGTTCAACAAGCCGGAAATCGCCAGTGCGTTGTCGCGCACAAACTCCGCTTCGAGCCGGCGCGGGTTCTGCGACGCCAGCCAGCGGTTGTTCGGGTCAAGGTCACGCAACTCACGGCGCAGGTTGGAGCTTTGCTTGTATGTGGATGACGTCACGAGGAGTCGTACGAGATGCTTCACGTCCCACGCTTTCTGACCTTGGGCCTTGGACCTTGGACTTTGGACAGTCCCCGTCGGCTCCATAAATTCCACCGCCAGCCAGTCGAGCAACTCAGGATGACTCGGCGGCTCGCCCTGCAATCCGAGATCATCCACCGGAGTCGCCAACGCCGCGCCGAAGAATTGTTTCCACAAACGGTTCACCGCCACGCGCGCCGTCATCGGGTTCTCGCGCGCGACCAGCCAGCGTGCGAGGTCGAGACGCGTGAGCTGGTTTGTGCCGTCGTGCTTGGGCTGCGGCAGGAAATGCGGCGGCTGCGGCTCCACGATTTCGCCCGCGTCACTCAGCCAGTTGCCGCGCGGCAGCACGCGAGTCGTGTCCGGCTTCCACGACACCGTGACCACCGTGGGCGACTTACCGCCGCGACATTCTTGAATCTCGCGATGGAGCTTTTTGTATTCGGCGAAGGCGTTGGTATTGGAGGCCGTGCTGGCGAGCCAGGCGGTTTTGGATTTTGGATTTTGTATTTCGGAATCTGGAGCGAGCGGCGACACGCTCAGGCGCAGACAACCGATGACGTTCGTCTTCAACGACACCGTCAACGTATCGCCTTCTGCGACCGTCACGGGCGGATCGAGCAGCCAAACGCCGGTGAGTTTTTCCTTCGCGTGGTCGCGTCCGATTTTCCAACTGTCCTTGATGCCGAGCATCTCGAAGCCGTTTGCGTAGCGGGCTTCCTTGTGGTCGGCGTCGGCGTGGTAAAAGGCCAGCTTCGTTTCCTTCTTCTCGCCCGCGCGACGAAGCGTGGCGGAAAGCTGAATCGTCGCGCTGGTGGTCTTGCCACGGAAAATCGTGTTGCTGTGCTTGGCGTGCGGAATCAGTTCCAGCCGCAGCGCCGCTACCGAGCCAGCTTCGAGCCGCAGCGGAATCGGATGCCCGTCCGCCTTGCTGCCGAAGAGCAGCGCGCCGTCCGCTTGCCCGATGAAGTTGGTCAACACCGTGCGGTTCGTTTTCACGGTGGCTTGTGTGATCACGTTCGTCGCGGCGGGCTTGCTCTCCGTGGCCGCAACGAGGTTCGTGAGCTTCACTTTGTTCGTCACTATCGCCACGTTTGTCACCAAAGGAAACGCCGTCGGCACCAGCCAGCCGTCAGGATGTTTCTTCAGCACGGCCTTGGTGGATTTCTCCCACGCGGCAAACTGATCTTTGTCTGCCGCCTTCGCCGCAGTGCTGGCGAGCTCCTGAATCTGCGCGTCAAGTTTCTCGATGCGCCGCTGGAGGTAAGGACTCTCCACCACTTCCTCGGGCGGGAAGGGATAATCGTTGTTCCAGCCCTTCAAATCCGGATTCGGCGTGTATTTGTAATCGCTGTAAACGCCCCACTGGCGCACGTCGGCGAAGTAGGCTTTGAGTGAGTAGAAATCTTTCGCGGTGAACGGATCGAACTTGTGGTCGTGGCATTCGGCGCAGCCCACGGTCAGGCCCATCCACGCCATGCCCACGGTGCGCGCGCGGTCGGCGCCGTATTTGGCGAGATACTCCTTGGGCTGCGCGCCGCCTTCGCGCGTCATCATGTTCAGGCGGTTGAAGCCGGTCGCCACGCGCTGTTCGACGGTGTTGTTCGGCAGCAAATCTCCGGCGAGCTGCTCGATGGTGAACTGGTCGAACGGCTTGTTTGCGTTGAACGCATTGATGACGTAGTCGCGATACGGAAACACGTTCACGTTCTGGTCGCCGTGATAGCCCACGGTGTCGGCGAAGCGCACGATGTCGAGCCATGGCACGGCCATGCGCTCGCCGAAGTGCGGCGAGGCGAGCAGGCGATCCACCTGCTTCTCGTAGGCGCTCGCGGACTTGTCTTTCACGAACGCCGCGACTTCCTCCGGCGTGGGCGGCAGCCCGGTGAGGTCGAGGCTCACGCGACGGAGCAAGGTGGCGCGGTCGGCCTCGGGCGAGGGTTGAATCTTCTTCGCCGCGAGCGGCGCGAGGATGAAGGCATCGATGGGGTTGGGGGTAGTAATCAGTGAGTCAGTGATCAGTGAATCAGTTTTCGGTGCGCGGCCTGACTGATTACTGATTACTGGTTTACTGATCACTGACTTGCTGACCTTCGGCACCGCCGGACGCTGCGGCGCGATGAACGACCAGTGCGGTTCATACACCGCGCCCTCCGCCACCCAGCGTTTCAAAATCTCCCGCTGCTCCACCGTGATCTTCTTATGCGAGTCTACCGGCGGCATCACGTCGTCATCGTTGGTTGTGAAGAGACGTTTGACCAGCTCGCTCTCGTCCGGCTTGCCAGGGACAAACGCCTCTTTCGCCAGCGCGTCCTCGCGGATGTCGAGGCGCAGCTTGGCCTTGCGGTTACCCTTGTCCGGGCCGTGGCAGGCGAAGCAGTTGTCGGAAAGAATGGGCCGCACGTCGCGGTTGTAGCCCAGCGGCGCGGCGGCGCGCGCGCCGCACGCGAGCAGCCACGCCACGGCGAAAAAGATGTTAAGTCGCAAACGCATTGGAATGCTCTGACGCTGACGAGGCGCAGTCTATTTCGCAAGACCTTGCCTACTGATAGCCGTGACGTGGCGGCGACGGTTTGCGTCCGCCATGTGTCTCTGCCAGACTCGCCACACTACTTTGAAAATCTGGCTGTTCCTGCTGTTGCATTGCGGCGCGCTTGTGTGGGGCGCGGCCCCGGGGCATGACGTGTTCCGCGTCCGCACCGCGCACGACACGGCGGGGCGCGCGCATCAGCCTGGCGTCGCCAGCGACACGCGCGCCGTGGTCTTTGTCTTCCTCGGGCCGGAATGTCCCATCTCGCAACGCTACGTGCCGGAGCTGAACCGGCTCGCCGCCGGGCCGGGGACGAATGGCGTGGAATTCTTCGGCGTCCTCGCCGGGCAGACCATGACGCGCACGCAGGCCGTGGCGTTCGTGAAAGACTACGCGATTCAATTTCCCGTCCTCTTCGACGAAGGACTCGCGCTCGCCCGCTGGCTCCGGCCCACGCACATGCCCGAGGCCTTCGTGCTCAAGCCCGACGGGGACCGCCTGTATCGCGGGCGCATTGATGACTGGTATCAGTCCCCTGGCAAACCGCGCGCCGTGGTGCAGCACCGTGAATTGCGCGACGCCATGGACGCCGCGCGCGCCGGAAAGATGCCGCGCAAACTCTACGCGCCACCGGTGGGCTGCTACTTCGAGGACTGGCCGGCGAAGTGAGGCAATGTCCATCCTGAAATGACTGCTGAGTCATTCCCCGCGCACGTTTGATGCGGGGCAAGCACCGTCGCCATGATTCGCCGCGTGACATCGCGCGGACGTTTTCCCAAATTCCCGCCACTGTTCATGAAAAAACCTGTTTCTCGAAGCGGACGTTTCACCGCCGGTCCTTCTGCGGATGTCGCGGCCTTCTCTGAATCCATTTCTTTCGACCATCGGCTGTGGCGGCAGGACATCATCGGCTCGATGGCGCACGCGGCGATGCTGGAGAAGATCGGCGTGCTCACCAAGCGCGAGCGTGAGTCCATCGTGCGCGGGCTGGAGGACATCGGGCAGGAGATCGCGGACGGCAAGTTCCAGTGGAAGACGGAATTGGAAGACGTCCACATGAACATCGAGGCCGAGCTGACGCGGCGGGTGCCGGCGGGCGCGAAGCTGCACACCGCGCGCTCGCGCAACGATCAGGTCGCGCTCGATATCCGCATGTGGCTGCGCGACGAACTCGCGGAACTCGACGGCGAACTCCGCACGCTGCAAAGCGCGCTCGTCCGGCTCGGCGAGAAAAATTCCGACGTGATCATTCCCGGCTACACGCATCTGCAACGGGCGCAGCCGGTTTATTTCGCGCATCACCTGCTGGCCTACGTGGAGATGATCGAGCGCGACCGGCAGCGGTTCATCGATTGTTTCCAGCGCGTGAACGTGTGTCCGCTGGGGAACGGCGCGATTGCCGGTTCCACACTGCCGATTGATCGCGAGATGGTTGCAGAAATTCTCGGCTTCGTGGACGCGGACGGAAAGGCGCGCGTGACGCAGAACTCGATGGACGGCATCAGCGACCGCGATTTCGCCGTGGAATTTTGCGCGGGCGCGGCGCTGCTCGCGGTGCATCTGTCGCGGCTTTCCGAGGACGTGATTCTGTGGGCCAGCGCGGAGTTCAACTTCATCAAGATCGCCGACGCCTACACCACCGGCTCGTCGTTGATGCCGCAGAAGAAAAATCCCGACGTGGCGGAACTCACGCGCGGCAAGTCGGCGCGTGTCATTGGCAATCTCGTGTCGCTGCTTACGCTGCTGAAGGGATTGCCCATGACTTACAACCGTGATTTGCAGGAAGACAAAGAGCGCCTCTTCGACAGCGCCGCCACCGTGCGCGCCTGCTCGCGGCTCATGGCGGCGCTGCTGAGAACACGTCCGTGAAAGCCGACGTGTGCCGCGCCGCCGCGAGCGATCCGACGCTGCTCGCCACCGACCTCGCGGATTATTTGGTGTTGAAAGGAATGGCCTTCCGGCAGGCGCATCACGTCGTGGGCGCGGTGGTGGCGTTGTCGGAGAAGAGTGGCAAACCACTGAACAAACTCTCGCTCAAAGAGCTTCAAGCCGTGGACAAACACTTCGCAGCAGACGTGCTGGAAACCTTCGATCTCGCGAAGGCGATGGAGCGGCGGAATCTCACCGGCGCACCGGGCACGCGCGAGGTGAAGAAGCAGTTGGCGCGGTGGCGGAAACAGTTGAGCTGACGGAGCGCGGACCGCCGAGTCCCCGCGTTCAAATTATTAACCACGGAAAACACAGAAGACACGGAAAGGAAAGATTCCAGCATGAATTGTCCTTCCGTGTTTTTTCTTTCCGTGTCTTCTGTGTCTTCCGTGTTTCCAATTCCATGAACACGCGGACTCGGCGTTCCGCGCTCCGTTCAGAAGTGCCTCGGGAACAGCGCGTGCAGGACTTCGTGCAGCCGGTGCAGGGTGATGCCGTTCTGCTGATCGCGGCAGAGCCAGTGGTTGCTCGGCTCCAGTTTGAAGATCGGGCGCTGGTCGGCCATGCCGAAGTGAATGAGGATCGGCAGCCGGTCCATGCCGCGCAGCGCGGGTTCGGACTCGACGGAGAGCGCGCCGGGCGAGGGCAGTTCACGGCGCTGGTCCGTATCGCGCCGCTGCTGGTAACGCTCGAACACATGCTCCGCCACTTCCGCCCACACGCCCCACACGAAGACGCTGCCGGTGTCGCGCAGCGGAATGGGCAGGCAGCCGCGGATGAAAAAGCGTTTCTTCGCGATGACGCAGACGTCGGCGGACATTTCGCACGCGGCCTTCTGACGGCGCGTTTTCAAATTGAGATATGCGCCGGGTTTCGCAAACCCGACGTCGAGCGGCAGCCCGTCGTGGGGCAGTCCGCAGCATTGGCAGATGTGAGCCATGCCATGCCCTGTCGGCAAGTGCCGGGGATTTCTGAACTGGCGGCGTTCCCAGGTCCAGCGTGGGCCATCCCGCTCTCCCTCGATTGCACGGATTTCTTTTCCCCGCCGCCAGTGGCCTTGTAGGCTCCACGTCTCATGAGTTCAGCAACAATGCCGGTTGATTTCAAAGACGCGACCAACGCGCAGATTCTCGCCGTGAGCGAGGATCGCGTGCAGGGCTTTCAACGCGATCCGTTCGGCGAGATTGCCCGGCTCTCCGAAGTGCCGGTCGAGACGGTAATCGAGCGCATCCGCGCGATGCTCGAGGCGGGCACCATTCGCCGCGTGCGCCAGACTTTGCTGGCCACGAATCTGGCGCAGGGCGCGCTCGTCGCGTGGCAGGTGCCGCAGGAGAAGCTCGACGCGGCCTTCGACTGGATGTTCCAGCGCGACCCCTTCAGCGGCCATGTCGTGACGCGCAGCACTGATGCCGCGACGCCCGGCTCGACGTACAAACTTTGGACCACGCTCAAAGTGCCGCAGGGTTTCTCGATGCAGAAGCATTGTGAACTGCTCGCGCAGCAGACAGGCGCGGAGAAGTTCATCCTGCTCCCGGCGAAAAAACTTTTCGCGCTCGGTGTCGGCCACACGCGGCGGCGCGGCCTGGAGCCAGGCAGCAAGGCCGAGGTTCCGGCGGACATTCAGGACGTGTCCATCGTGACGCTGAACGATCTGGAGTGGAGAATTCTAACCGCGCTCAAGCGGGATTTTGCGCCAACGGAAATTATCCGCGACCTCTGGCGCGCGCGCGCGGCGGACGCGGGCGTGCCGCTGGAAACGTTTTGCGAAATCGCCGAGGACATGAACCGCCGCCGCATCATCGGCCGCTTCTCCACCTTCCTCGAACACGTCAAGCCGCTGAAGGACGGCGAGCGCGTCACGCGCTTCAACGCGCTCTTTCACTGGGCCGTGCCGGTGGGGCGCGAGATCGAGGCCGGGCGCGAAGTGGGCCGGCATCACATCATGACGCACGCCTACTGGCGCGAGGGCGGGCCGGAATTCAAGAACGTGAACGTGATGGGCGTGGCGCACGGCACGGACAAGACCTTGGTGCTCGCGCACAAGGCGGCGATTGACGAGCACTTGAAAAGCTGCGGCATCGAGATCAGTTACACCAATGTCTTCTGGGGCGGGCGCAGTGAAATCAAGCCGAGCGAAATCGTCCCGCAAGCCTACCGCGACTGGTGTGCGGAAATGGGCGTGAGCGCGGACGCGATGCGGCGGTGAGAATTCTGCAAGGCTGGAGGAGGTGAAAACTAACGCTTCAGCACCGGCTCTTCAAAACGCACCACGATTTCGCCGGGCTTGGCGTAACCGAGGTTAGCGCGGATGAGGCGTTCGAGGGACTTGGGATTGGTGCGCGCGGCGTCAAGGGCGACCTTGATAGTGCGCTCGCGTTCCTGCTCGGCTTTGATCTTAGTCTGGAGCTTGAACAGGTCCTGGCGCATGGACTCGTTCTGGCGAATGAGGGGCAGATACCACACCGCCACGGCGACGAGGCCGAGGAGGAAGAGGCAGAAGATGGTCAGCTTTGTCAGCTTGTCCCAGATGCCAAGGTTCACATTCACGGCGCGGAGTGAAGCAAACGCGTCACGCGATGGGAAGTGGGAAGTGGCCCGGAGCGCGGACCTCCAGGTCGGCGCGATCAACCACGAAAAACACAGAAGACACGGAAGGGAAAAGACCGCCGCGAAAAGCCGTCCGTGATTTTTCATTCCGTGTTTTCTGTGTCTTCCGTGGTTTTGAATTCATCAACACGCGGACCTGGAGGTCGCGCTCCGTAGATTCTGGATTGGTC
>JANOAY010000084.1:0-6871 GCA_031411375.1 Pedosphaera sp.
GTTGCCGATGAGCACCAGTTGTCCGCTGGCCGTCTCGTGTCCGTTGCTCACCTCGATGGGCGGAAGATTTTCCGCCAAGGCCTGCAGGCCCGCGATGAGATACGCGACGGGACCGAGCCGCTTCTTCATCTTCCAGCTCACCAGTTCCACCGCGCGCGAGTCCAGGCCCGCACCGGCCAGTTGTGCGAAGTAGCGCCGCTCCACACGCCCGTTCACGACGTGTTCCGCCCACGGTGCGTCGATGATGATTTCCTTCCCACGTTGAATCGCCGCCCACGCGCCCGCGAAATCGTGCGGCAGGTTCAGCTCCTTCGCGAAGACGTTCACGGTGCCGAGCGGCAGCACGCCGAGCCGCGTGCGCGCGAAACCGTCCGCGTCCGCCAGTCCGTTCAGCACTTCGTTCAACGTCCCGTCCCCGCCCGCCGCGACGACGGTGGTGAAGCCCTCGCGCACCGCTTCCGCGCCGAGCCGGCGCGCGTCGCCGGGCGCAAGGGTGGGGCGCAGCTCGGCCGCGGCGGCGATCTCGTCGAGCCGTTTCCGCAGGCGGCGCGCTTTGTCGCCGCGCGCGGCGGGATTGAAAATGACGCAGGTGTTCATGCGAGCGCGGGCAAAGTCCAGACTCCACAGAATGAAGTCGAGCGCAGCGTGCTTCCCTCCCGGCTGCCGAGACGGCCTAAGGACTAGAAAAGCGCGGCCTACTCAGGCCGCGCTCTGCAAAATTTCGGATCTCACGCCTGCCTCAGACCCGCTTCGTCATCTTCACGCCTTCTTGCAGGAGGCTCGCCGCGCCCGCATCCGTGGGCGCTTCGGCGTAGATGCGGAGAATCGGTTCGGTGCCGGAGCCGCGCAGCATCAGCCACGAGCCGTCTTCGGAAACAAACTTCACGCCGTCGTACGACTTCACTTTCTTGAGCGGCGACTTGAGCAGCTTGGCGGGCGGGTTGCTCTTGCAGAACTCCATGAGCGCGGCGCGTTTCTCCAGCGGGAAATGCGTGTCGATGCGCGCGTAGCGGTGCGGGCCAAAATCTTTTTCCAGCTTCGCGATAAGTTTGGTCACGGACGTTTTTTCCGTGGCGAGCATTTCGAGGAGGACCAGCCCGGCGAGAATGCCGTCGCGTTCGGGGATGTGTTTCTGGAAGCCGATGCCGCCGCTCTCTTCCGCGCCGAGGATGTAGTCGCCCTTGATCATTTCGGACGCGATGTATTTGAAGCCCACGCCGGTCTCGACGAGCGGCAGGCTGTAGGCCGCGCACATCTTGTCCACCATCGAGGTGCAGGTGAGCGCCTTGATCATCCGCCCGCGCGCGCCGCGATTGACGAAGTAGTGACGGAGGATCAGGCAGATGAGCTGATGCGTGGAGAGTGCGTTGCCGCGTCCGTCCATGCCGCCCACGCGGTCGGCGTCGCCATCGGTGACGAGGCAGAGGTCGTGCGGATGCTTTTGCAGATACGCCTTCGTCTTCGTGAAATTCTTCGGGATGGGTTCGGGATTGATGCCGCCGAAATTCGGATCGTGATTCGCGTTCAGCGTGGTGACGCGGCAGGTCGTGCCGGCGAGCAACTCCTCGAAGCAGCCCGCGCCCACGCCGAAGAGCGGGTCATGGGCGAAGCGCACCTTGGACTTCGCGATGAGCTTGAAGTCCACGAGCTTCTTGATGGCCTTGAAATGGTCGGCGCGGATGTCCGCAATTTTCACGCGGGCATCTTTTTTTGCGGGCAACGGCTGCGCTTGCACGGGCGCGGCATCGAGCAAGGCTTCGATGGCCTGGCAGGTGGAAGGCTCCGCCGAGCCGCCGAAGCTGGCCTTGAGTTTGAAGCCGTTGAACGCCGCCGGATTGTGGCTCGCGGTGATCATCACGCCGCCGGTGGCGTTGCCTTGTTTCACGGCGAAGGACACGGCGGGCGTGGGCGTGGGCACGGACGTGAGCGTGACGGAGAAGCCGTTGCCCAGCATGACCTCGGCGGTGCGCTTCGCGAACTGGTCGGAGAGAAAGCGTCGGTCGTAGCCGATGACGATGTGCTTCTGCGCGTCCGCGACGGGATTGCGTTTCCAGAATTCCGCCGTCGCCTGCGCGACGCGGTCCACGTTGGCGAAGGTGAAGTCCTCGGCGATGATCGCGCGCCAGCCGTCGGTTCCGAATTTGATTTGAGCCATGATGATTCGATTGCGTTGAGTTTAATTGCCTTGTTGGCCTTGAACTTGTCGGCCGTTCACGGGCTGAACCTTAGTAATTGCCGCAGGAAACAAGCAAGCCGTGAGGCGTGAGGAAGTGGCTGGCAACGGCGTTGGAGTCCAAACTTCAGCTTGTCGGGCGCAGGGCCGGACAGCCTCGGGGCTGAACTCCAACGATGACCGCTGCACACTGCGCTCCACGACTTCCGCATTTTCCATCCTTGAGACACTCCCGGCCAAAACCGGGACACTCCTGCCCTTGCCCGCTTCAACGCCAAGGCAGAGCCTGGCGCGGCATCGCCATTGCTTCCCTTCGTCCATGATTTATCGCTTGAAACGCTTGGACCTCTCCCTTGGAGAAATGCTGGCGGTCGCTTTCGTGCTTGGCCTGGTTGCCGCCGCGTACGTCGCCATCCCGGTGGGCTGAACCCGCCGCCTGAGCTTTCTCCCAGCCGCTCCGCGTCACCGGTGATGAACCGCTGACGCGGAATTTTTCATTTTTGACGGAGCGCGGCTCCAGCACCGCGTTCAAGCTGGCGCAATTTCCAACCCATCGTAGGCTCCGCGCTGTCGAGGAGACGTGTCGCCGCTGAATTTTTTCCGCCCGGCCCTCCAGACATAGGAGCGCGGACAAAACTCGCGCGCGAAGAAAATGAAACGTCATAACGCACTTGGTATCACTCTCATCACTCTCGGACTGGTCGCGGCGGGCTGCGGAAAACCCGCGTCCAAATCCGCCGCGCCCGTCACGCCCGCGGTCTCCGTCGCGCAGCCCGTGCCGCGCGTCGTCAACGAGTGGGATGAATACACGGGCCGCCTCGCCTCGCCGGAAACGGTCGAGGTCCGCGCGCGCGTCTCCGGCTACATTGACAAAATTCACTTCAAGGAGGGTGGCGAAGTTAAGCAGGGCGACCTGCTCGTCACGATTGATCAGCGCCCGTATCAGGCCACGGTGGATCGGTTGAAGGCTGATCTCAGCGGCGCGCAAGCCCGGGTTAATCTGGCGCGCGGTGAAGCGAAACGCGCCGAGGCGCTCGCCGCGACCAAGGCCATTTCTACCGACACCTACGAGACGCGGCTGATGACGGCGGCGCAGGCGGAAGAATCTGTTCACGCCGCCGCCGCCGCGCTGAAGTCGGCGCAACTGGATTTGGAATTCACCGAAGTGCGCGCGCCGATTTCCGGACGCATCAGCAACGCGCGCGTGACGGCAGGCAATCTCGTGACCGGCGGCAGCACCGCGAACACGACGTTGCTCACCACCATCGTTTCGCTCGATCCGCTCTACTGCTACTTCGATGCGGATGAAGCGTCCGCGTTGCGCTATCGCCAGATGCACCGCGACGGCACGCGCACGTCTGCCATTTTCGGTCCCATTCCCGCCGAGATGGCGCTCGGGAACGAGCAGGGCTTTCCGCACAAAGGCACAATTGATTTCGTGGACAACCAGGTGAATCCCGCGACCGGAACCATTCGCGCGCGCGGACTCTTCGCCAATCCTGACAAGCTCATGGCTCCCGGATTTTTCGCGCGCCTCCGCATTCCCGGCGCGGCGGAATACAACGCGGTGCTCATCCGCGACAGCGCCATTAGCAGCGATCAAGGCCGTCTCTTCGTGCTGCTCGTGAATGAAACCAACAAGACGGTTTATCGGGCGATCAAAACCGGCCCGATGGTGGATGGCCTGCGCGTGGTGCGCGAAGGCTTGAAGGCCACCGACAAAGTGATCGTGAGCGGCCTGATGAGCGCACGGCCCGGCCTCGTGGTGCAGCCGCAACTCATTGCCATGTCCACGAACATCACCATCACGGCCACCAACTCCGCCCAGCCATGAACATCGCGCGCTTCTTCGTGGACCGCCCGATCTTCGCGGCGGTGTTGAGCATCGTCATCACGCTGGTTGGTTCTCTCGCGTATTTTGCCTTGCCCGTGGCGCAGTATCCGGATGTGGCCCCGCCGACGGTCATCGTCACCGCATCCTATCCCGGCGCAGACGCGCAGACCTTGGCCGAAACCGTTTCCACGCCGCTCGAACAGGAAATCAACGGCGTTGAGCGCATGCTCTACATGTCTTCGTCCAGCACGAGCGATGGTCGCGTGCAAATCACCGTGACCTTTCAGCTCGGCACAGACTTGGACAAGTCGCAGGTGCTCGTGCAGAACCGCATCAACTCCGCACTGCCGCGCCTGCCGGAAGATGTGCGCCGCCAAGGCGTCATTGCGCGCAAGCAATCTCCTGACCTCACGCTCGCCGTGCAGTTCTTCAGTCCCGACGGCTCGCGCGATGTCTCGTATCTCGCCAACTTCGTCACGCTGCAAATCCGCGACCGCATGTCGCGCATCAAAGGCGTGGCCGACGCGAATTCGCTCGGTGGTCAGGACTTCACCATGCGCATCTGGCTCGACCCGGAGAAGCTGGCGGCGCGCAATCTCACCGCCGGCGATCTGACGCGCGCGTTGCGGGAACAGAATTTGCAAATCGCCGGCGGCGCGCTCGGCCAGCCGCCTGTGCCTTCCGGCGCGGCCTTTCAATACACGCTCGTGGCGCAAGGCCGTTTGCTCACGACCGACGAGTTCGGCGACGTGGTGGTGAAGACAGGCGAGAACGGCGACGTGACGCGCGTGCGCGATGTCGCCCGCGTGGAACTCGGCTCGCGCGACTACTCCACGAAAACTTACATGGACGGCTACAACGCCGTTTCGCTGCGCGTGTTTCAACTGCCCGGCAGCAACGCCATTGAAACGGCGGACGAGATTTATGCCGCGCTCGCCGAGATGCGGAAAAGTTTCCCGCCCGGCGTGGACTACCGGATCAACTACGACCCCACACAATTCATCCGCGAGTCCATGAAGGCCGTGATGTACACGCTCATCGAGGCGTTGATTCTCGTCGTGCTCGTCGTCGTCGTGTTTCTACAGACGTGGCGCGCGTCCATCATTCCGCTGCTCGCCGTGCCGGTGTCGCTCATCGGCACGCTGGCGGTGATGAAGCTGTTCGGCTTCTCGCTGAACAATCTCTCGCTCTTCGGCATCGTGCTCGCCATCGGCATCGTGGTGGACGACGCGATTGTCGTGGTGGAAAACGTCGAGCGTTTCATCTCGCAAGGTTTCAAGCCGCGCGAGGCCACGTTGAAGGCGATGGCGGAAGTGACCGGGCCGGTCATCGCGGTGGCGCTGGTGCTGTGCGCGGTGTTCGTGCCGACGGCGTTCATCAGCGGCATCTCGGGCCAGTTCTACAAACAGTTCGCGCTGACCATCGCGGTCTCGACGGTCATCTCGGCGTTCAATTCGCTCACGCTCAGTCCCGCGCTGTGCGCGCTGCTGCTGCCGGAGCATGGAGCGCCCAAGGACAAGTTCACGCGCCTGCTCGACGCGGTGTTCGGCTGGTTCTTTCGCGGGTTCAACAAAGTGTTCAAGCGCGCGGGCGATGCTTACGCGGGTCTCGTGCGTCGCCTGCTCGGCGTCGCCGCGTTAGTGCTGATCGTGTATGCCGGGCTGGTTGGTCTGGGCCTCTACACGTTCGCCAAGGTGCCGACTGGCTTCATCCCCGCGCAGGACATGGGCTACTACATCGTGGTCGTGCAGTTGCCTGACGCGTCGTCCTTCGAGCGCACCGACACCGTGGTGCGGCAGGTGGATGAAATCGCCCGCGCCATTCCCGGCGTCGCGCACACGTTCGCGATTTCCGGTTACTCGTCCGTGCTGCAAGCCAACCAGCCGAATGTCGGCGCGGCGTTTCTCGTTCTCGATCCGGCGGAGAAGCGCAAAGACCCGAATCTGCGCGGCGAGAAATTGCTCGCGACCATTCGCCAGAAATTCTCCGTGGTGCAAGAAGGCCGCGTGCTCGTCCTGCCGCCGCCGCCGTTGCGCGGTCTGGGCAACGCGGGCGGTTTCAAACTCCAGGTGCAGGACTTGAACAACGCCGGACTCGCCCCGCTCGACGGCGCGATGCGCGCGTTGCTCGATGCCGCGCAACGCGATCCGGAACTCACCTCGCTCATCTCCGGCTACCGTCCGAACGTGCCGCAGTACCGCGTGCAGATTGACCGCCAGAAAGCCAAGAGCATGAGCGTGAGCATGGCCGACATCGGCGAGACGTTGCAGACGTATCTCGGTTCGGTGTACGTGAACGATTTCAATCTGTTTGGCCGCACCTGGCAGGTTTATGCCCAGGCCGAGCCGCAGTTCCGGCTGAATCCCGAAACGGTGAACCAGCTCAAGACGCGCAACAGTCGCGGCGAGATGGTGCCGCTCGGCGCGCTGGCCCGTATGGAAAAAACCGGCGGTGCGGACCGCATCCAGCGTTACAACCTCTTCTACTCCGCCGACATCAACGGCAGCACGCTGCCGGGCGTCAGCACCGGCCAGATGATTGACAAGATCGAGCGCCTCGCGCGTGAGCATCTGCCGGAAGGCTATGGCATCGAGTGGACCGACCTGACCTACCAGCAGATCATCGCCGGCAACACCATCGTCTTCATCTTCCCGCTCTGCGTCGTGTTCGCGTTCCTCGTGCTCGCCGCGCAGTACGAAAGCTGGGGACTCCCGCTCGCGGTGATTCTCATCGTGCCGATGTGCTTGCTCAGCGCCATCGGCGGCGTGTGGCTCACGGGACGCGACAACGACATCTTCACGCAGATCGGACTCGTCGTGCTCGTCGGTCTCGCGGTGAAGAACGCGATCTTGATCGTCGAGTTC
>JANOAY010000085.1:0-4108 GCA_031411375.1 Pedosphaera sp.
ATGAGATGCAGAATGATCTCGCTGTCCACCGTCGTCTGGAAAATCGAACCCTTCGCCTCCAGCTCATCGCGCAACTGCGAGGCGTTCGTGAGATTGCCATTGTGCGCGATGGCGATCTGGCCCTTCGCGCAATCCACGGTAAGAGGCTGCGCGTTGCGAATGTGCGAGGAGCCGGTCGTCGAATAGCGCGTGTGGCCCACGGCCATGCTGCCGACGAGCGTGGGCAGCACGTCGCCGTTGAAGATTTGTGAGACGAGTCCCATCGCGCGATGAACGCAGAATTTTTTCCCGTCGCTCGTGACAATCCCGGCGCTCTCCTGCCCGCGATGCTGGAGCGCGTAGAGGCCGAAGTAGGTCAGTTCGGCGGCATTCGGATGACCGTAAATGCCAAAAACTCCGCAATAATGTTTTGGGTAATCTTGCATGGGCTGTGTCACGCGCGGCGAACTATGCTGGCGGGCAAAAATAAATCCAGTGTTGTCGTGGCAAACTGTCTCCGAGTTGCGGCGCGCTAAGAAAACATCTTCTCGCGCAGCGTCTCCTTCGTCACCTCCCCTTCCCAGCGGCTGATGGCCACGGTGGCGACGCCGTTGCCGATGAGGTTCGTGACGGCGCGGCATTCGCTCATGAAGCGGTCGATGCCAATGAGCAGCGCGAGGGACGCAATCGGAATGCTGGGCACCGCCGCGAGCGTCGCGGCCAAAGTGATGAAGCCCGCGCCGGTCACGCCGCTGGCACCTTTTGAGGTGATCATGGCGATGAGCAGCAAACCGATCTGCTGCGAGAGATCGAGCGGCGTGTTCGTGGCTTGCGCGAGGAAGACCGCCGCCATGGCCATGTAGATGTTCGTGCCGTCGAGGTTGAAGCTGTAGCCCGTGGGGATGACCAGTCCGACGGTCGCAGGCGCGCAGCCGAGGCGCTTCATCTTGTCGATCATGCCCGGCAGCGCGGTCTCGGAGGAACTGGTGCCGACGACGAGCAGGATTTCGTCCTTGATGAAATTCAGGAATTTGAAGATCGAAAAGCCGCTCCACAGCGCGATGCCGCCCAGGATGAACACCACGAACAACAGCGCGGTGAGGTAGAACCCGCCCATCAGGGCGATGAGCTTCGTCAGCGAACCCAACCCGTAACTGCCAATCGTGAACGCCATCGCGCCAAACGCGCCGAGGGGCGCGACCTTCACCACCAGCCGCATCACGCCGAAGAAAATTTCCGACGCGCGATCAATGACGTGCAACACCGGCGCGCCGCGCTCGCCCAGCGCAGAAATCGCAAACGCCGCGAGCAGCGACACGAGCAGCACTTGCAGCAAGTCCCCCGACACGAACGCGCCGAGGAATGTCGAGGGAATGATGTTCAGGAGAAACTCCGCCGTGCTCAGGTGCTGCGCGTTCTGCACGTAGTTCTGCGTCTGCGCCGGGTCGAGCGTCTTGGGATCAATGTTGAAGCCGTCACCCGGACGCAACACGTTCACCACGACCAGCCCGATGATCAGCGCCAGCGTGGAGACGACTTCAAAGTAGAACAGCGTCTTCGCCCCGACGCGCCCGAGCTTCTTCAAATCCTTCATCGACGCCACGCCATGCACGACCGTGCAGAAGATGATCGGCGCGATGAACATCTTCACCAGCTTGATGAAGCCGTCGCCGAGCGGCTTGAGGGATTTGCCGAGGTCGGGAAACAGCCAGCCTGTGAAAATGCCGAGCGCGACCGCGATGAGCACCTGCACGTAGAGGATGCGATACCAAGGTTTGCGCGCGGAAACGGTGATCATGGCTGGCGCGAGGATGCCGAAGGCTCTGGGATTGCGGCAAGCATTGCCGCTCTGGACGCCAGCGGAGCGCCGGGGTTCCGACACTCAAATTTCCCCCGTGGCTCCTCCGCGCCCGAGAGCGGCAATGCTCGCCGCAGTCCCAGAGCACCCAGCCCGTCCGTCGCTTGACCGGACGAGTGGGTTGACCTATCAACCCCACTGTTCCGGAAGCCAGGTTAACTGCGCCCATTGTGAATCGCCTTGTTCAGTCGCTAGCCGCCTTTGTCTTCACTTGTTGTGTTGCGAGTCTCGTCGCAGCCACGGGTAATCCCGGCACGTTTGTCTTCACCGGCTCGCTGAACCTCGGGCGCGTCGGCCATACCGCGACGTTGCTGGCGGACGGCCGCGTGCTGGTCACGGGCGGGGCCACGGGCGGAGGCTTCACGGCCACGGCGGAGATATATAACCCGGCCACAAGCCAGTTCACTCCGGTCGGCGATATGCGGGCGGCGCGCGCCAACGGCCACTCTGCCGTGCTGCTCACGAACGGCCAGGTGCTGGTCGTGGGCGACCCGGCGCAAATCCTGTTCGTCGGCTGGTGCGAGCTGTTCAATCCCGCCACCGGCCTGTTCACCTCCACCAGCAACCTCAACATCCCGAGCTGGAGCCAGTCGGCCACGCTTCTGGCGGATGGCCGGGTGCTGGTCGCGGGCGGAAATTTCAGCGGCTCCGAGAGGCGCGCGGAGATTTATGATCCCGTCTCCGCATCGTGGACGCGCGTGGCGGACACTCTCTATTCGCACAGCGGACATGTCGGGCTGAAGCTCGCGGATGGCCGCGTCCTGCTGGCCGGCGGCTTTGCGGCCGGAACGAACGCGGAAATTTTTCAACCGGCGATCTCAACCTTCGAGCCGCGCGGGGGATTTCTGGAAGCGCACGGTGGCGGGAGCATCACCTTGCTGACGAACGGTCTCGTGCTGCGCGCCGGAGGCAATGTGCTGAACCTGAACGGCGCGGAACTGTTCCAGCCGGCCACGGGCATTTCGACCAACCTCGGACTGCTCAACGTCGCGCGCGGCCAGCATTCCGGCACGCTGCTGACGAATGGCGAAGTGTTGCTGGCCGGCGGATTCAAGAACGGCGGAGGGGTGTTGCGCAGCGCGGAAATTTTTGAGCCGGCGACGCGCGCCTTTCGCGGCACCGGTTCGCTGCGCACGGGCCGCAGCCGCCACACCGCCACGCGGCTGCTCGATGGACGCGTGCTGATCATCGGCGGCGAAGACGCCAACGGCACCACTCTCGCCAGCGCGGAACTCTACAATCCCAGCGGCGTGAACGGGCTGCCCTTCATCTCCGTGCTCGACGCCAGCGCCACCGAGGGCAACACGCTGACCAATCAACTCACGTTTCAAGTGCAGCTCTCGAAGGCGCACACGGCGACGGTGGCGGTGGATTACGCCACGCTCGGCATCACGGCGGTGCCGTGGAGCGACTACGCGCACGTCTCGGGCCGGCTCACCTTCCCGCCCGGCGTCACGAACCGCACCGTGCTCGTCCCCGTCCAGCCGGACACTTACTACGAGCCGGATGAAACGGTGCTGCTCACGCTCGATCCCAACTCCACGACCAACGGCATCGTCGGGCGCGGCCAGGCGGCGGGCACCATTCTGAACGACGAGCCGTTTCCGGTGGTGAGCGTGCTGCCGGCTTCCGTCACCGAGGGCCATCGAGGCTTGGTGAACATTCCGTTCGACTTGGTACTTTCAACGCCCAGCCAGGAACCGGTGCTGGTGAGCTGGGCCACGGCCGACGGTTCGGCGCAGGCCGGGGAAGATTACGTAGCCGCCAGCGGCCTCCATGTTATTCCCCCGCAATTCACCACCTACCGGCTGTCCGTTGCCATGAAAGGAGATTACACGATTGAGACCAACGAGACCCTTTCACTGCAACTGATCGCGGTGACGAACGCCACTGCTGGCGCCTCCGGCGTCGGAACGATTGTCAATGACGACGGGCTGCCCGGCGTGCTGCATCACTACGCGATCTCTCCCATCGCCTCGCCGCAGTTTAAGCAGATGACGACCAACGTGACGGTCGAGGCGCAGGACGTGCTGAATCAGCACGTCAATTTTTCGGGGCCGCTCGACCTGTTCATTCTGGCCGCCAATCCTCCCACGCTGGCCACCGATTTCGATGATGGCACACTGAACGGCTGGACGCCGCTGAACGTCGGCTCCTCGCCTGGTCCTTATGAAGTCGTGTCCTTTGACACCGACGGCGACGCCCACGATTCACCGGCGTTCCGCATCGATGGGATCAACTCGGTGCGGGACGGTCTGATTCGGAACGTGG
>JANOAY010000086.1:0-7905 GCA_031411375.1 Pedosphaera sp.
CCGCCGAGTCCGCGCGATCCAAACACGGCAGAAGGTGATGACAACGAAATGCATCTAAACACGCGGACTCGGCGGTCCGCGCTCCGTGCGCTTGGCGCAATGGGCCGTCAATGTTTCCCCGCGTCCTCCGTCACCGCCCGCCCCACCGGCAGAATAAAACTCAGCGGCTCGCGCGCCAGCCGTTCCATCAGCGCCCGGTAAAGCAGTCCGCGCTCCGGCGAGCGCACGTTGCGCGCTCGGATGGCGACAAACAATGCGAGGCTGAAACTCACCCCCACGTTGCACACGCCGATGCCGAGAATGCCCACGATGCTTGCCGCCCAGACGTTCCATCCGATGCCGCCGACGCCCAGCACCGACAGCGCCGCCGCGAACTGCCCGGTGGATAGCGTGACGTGCCGCACGTCCACCGGTGCGCCGAAGAACGTCGCGATCTCGGGAATCATTCCCAGCATGACCCCGAGCGAAATGTTGCCGGCCAGTCCCGCGATGTTGCGCTCGAACCACAGCGCCACGCGCGCCGCGCGGCTCGGGCCGAGCAGATGTTTGGCGCGCCGATGATGGGCGATGGAGTCGCGCAGTTCGTGCAGTGTGAACCAGTTGTCCGCCCACGCCGCGCACATCGAGGACAGCCACAGCAGCACACCGGTGAAAACCGCGAACGGCCACGCCGCGCTGAACACCGAGATGGAGCCGACAATCTTGAGCGCCTTCGCCTCATCCAGCGCCGCGTGGCCGGTCAACATCACCCAGCCCAGATGCAGCAGCAGCGTGGCGGGTACGACCGCGAGCAAATTTCCCGCGACCGCCGCCGTCTGCGAGCGCACGAGGCAGACGATTTCGTTGACCAATGCCTCCATGCGCTGCGCGTCGCGCAACTCCTCCATGCGCCGCGCCAGCGCGGGCGCGGTGGCGGCAGGCTGCTTCGTGGCGAGCGTGAATCCGGCGAGCTGGATGGCCACAAAACTCCCGGCGTAATTCAGACTGAAGGCCACGCCTTGGAAAAATTTTGCGAAGGCAATGTGGGACAGCACGAGTTTCAACAGCGTCGTGACGCCCGTGAGCGCGCCGCCGCCGAGCGCGCGCCGCAGCATCGTGAAGTATTCGCCCCGGCTGTGCGCGACGTAGTGCTCGCCGGTCTCGGCGTTGCGCTCGACAATGCGGCGCGTGAGCAGGTGCAAGTTTTGCCGCAACAACGCCGGCACGCTGCGATGCTCGTGATTCTGCCGCACCAAATCCGCCAGCACCGCGAACATCCGCTGGTCGTCCAGTTGCGGCGTGGCCCACACTTCGAGCAGCAGTTCCAGCCGCCGCACCTGCGCGCGAATCCGTTCGAGGTCATAGACGAGGCTGGTGTTCACACCGGTCTGCGTGAGACGCCCCGTGACTTCATCCACCGCGAGATCGCAGGCGTCGGCGGCGGTGCGGACGTGGTTTAACTCTGCCGCGAGTTCCTGCGTCGCCGCGCCGTCGCGGGCGCGCGTGAGCAAAGCTTCAACAGCGGGCGCGAGCCGCTGAAACGGCAGGTCGCGGAAGGCCGGCTTGGCGAGCCGCGAACGCATCTCGCGCGAAGAACCGGTGACGCGCACGCGGCTGGCGAGCTGCACCATCGCGTCTTCGAGATCGGTGCGAAGGGAATTCCAGCCGCTCTCGTCCTCCGCTTCGCCGTGATGAAACAGGCGGACAATTTGCGCGGCGAGATCGGCGTCAAGGTGTTCCAGCCAGTCACCATCGCCCGCGTGGGAAAAGAGCCGGTCGAAAATATCGCCGAGATCGCGCGTGGTGAGCGGCTCAGGCAGGAGTCGTGAAGTCAGCCGCGCCAGAATTTCGTGGCTAAATGCGCCGCGCCGGGGCAGTCCGGTGTCGGCGAAGAGATCGAGCGATTGCGTGTCGCGGACCAGCGAGCGAAACGTGCGCGCCACGCGCAACCGCGCCTCGGGCTGACGTTCAAGAATCTGGAGCAGCAGACGCAAACTTTTCTCCGGCGCACGGCGGCGCACCCACGCCACCAAGTCCTCCGCCCACGCCACGCGCTCGGGCAGCGGTCGTGCCGGATCGGCGTGGGCGAGCAATGCATCGAGAGCAGGCTGTTTGCCCAGCTCACGAATTCGTTGACGCAATGATTCCCACCCCGGCACGCGCGAGGATTCAGAGCCGGGCCGAGGATGTCCACACAAAGCCAGTCACGCGCGCCTGAGAAGGTTGTCGAGAGAATGGAAAGTCGGCTGATGGCGGGGGGAGACCTTCGCGCTCTACTTCTTCGTCCCGTTCTTCTGCTTGTCCGCGTTGGCCGCGGCCTGGCCGGAGACGATGGCGGTCGAGGTCGAGGTGCCGACGAAGCGCCATTGAAATTTTCCGTAGTTCACCGTGGCGCTGCCAGGCGCGACGACATCCACCGACGGAGCATAATTGGCGTAGTTCGCAATGCTGCCGTCCGCATTGCCGGCGGTGACACTGGTGACGAAACTCCAGGCGGCGGGAGTGTTGGGCGTGGCACTGGCGTCGTTGCCTGCGGCGGCGAAGAATCTCACCCCTTGGTCGTAGGAACTTTTCATGGTGTTGTAGAGGTAGGAGCTGTCGCCCGGACCGCCGAGACTCATGTTGATGATTTTCGCTCCGCCGTTCACCGCGATGAACACGCCTTTGGCGATTTCAAAAGTCGTGGTCGATTCACCGCCTTCGGCAAAAACATTCACGGGCAGCAGTCGCACCGTGGTGGCATTGCCCTCAGCGGACAGGGCGAGGGAACGCAGAATGATTTCCGCCATCGCGGTGCCGTGTGAGGGCGAGCCGTCGCTGGAAGTGCTGCTTGTTTCGTAGCCGGGCAAAATGAAGTCGGCAAAGCCGCCGCCCTTTGCGTCCACGGCGGAATCAATCACGCCGATGATGGTGTAAGCACCGTCCGGCGACGCTTTGGGAATCAACGCCAGCGGCTTGTTGCCCGCGCCGAGCGACTGCGCGGACTCGGGCTGCGAGACGTAGTAATTGTTGTCCACGCTCTCCACCGCTGAATCCTTTTCCAAAGCGGAACGCGCCGTGTCTGCCGTCGCTTCGTCATCGAAGCGCAGCCGGTAAGTGTTCTGGCCGTCGGAGCGGCCCACGATTTTCGCGCCGAGCTTCTTCGCGAGGTCTTCAATCTTCTCGCCGGGCTTGAGCGTGACCACGAGTTCGTTGCCGATGCGGTTCGTGGAATCTTTGCTCACGATGGGTTCGATGGCCTGCGTGGCCTGGGCGCGGGTGTTGCGGAAGACGAAGAATTTCGACGAGCCGTTCGTCTCCGGCACCAGCGCGTAGTTGTAATCGCCGAGCAAACGCTTGAGCGCGTCGCCCTGCTTCTTGTCGGTGAACTTGGTGGTGACGCGCGATTTGATTTCCGGGTCGAGATAAATTTCCCAGCCCGTGGACGCCGCGACGCGCCGGAGCATCTGCGGCACCGTCCAGGTTTCAATCGAGGCGTCCACGCGGTCGGCGGACTTGTTCCACTTGAGCGCGTCGGCAGCCGAGCAGGGGAGCAGCGCCGCGAAAAGGCACGCGGCGGCAACTAGGAATTGGCGGAACCGGACAGTCATGCGTGCTGAATATATCGAAGATTAACTCCGGCGCGATGAAAAGGTTGCGTTTGGGTGGAGCAGAGGCTTTCCAGCTCGCAGCAACGCTCACCATGCGAGGGCGCAAGAATCTGCGAACACCTTCCACCATTTCACGTTGCTGCAGGCTGGAAAACCCGCGCTCCGACAAAACCCTTTGCCCCCGCCCCTTCGCCTCGGCAAAGTCCGGCGCAGTTCGCGTGGCATGTGGGTTTATTTGCTCAAACGGTTGTGGCACATGATCCCGATTTTGATCGGGGTGTCATTCCTTACCTACGCGCTCACCGCGCTCATTCCCGGCGATTACTTCACTAAGCTCTCGCAGAATCCCCAAGTCACGCCTGACATGCTGGAGCGGATGCGCACGCGCTACCACCTCGACCGGCCGTGGTACGTCCGCTACGGCTACTGGGTGAAGAACGTGGTCCTGCACGGTGACTTCGGTGAATCCATTGCCTACAAACGTCCGGCCGGTGAACTGATCAAAGCGCGGCTGTGGAACACGTTTTTGCTCTCGATGGCTGCGACCGTCCTCGCGTGGTGCGTGGCGGTGCCGCTCGGCATCTGGGCGGCGGTTCACAAGGATTCGTGGATTGACCGGCTCTGCGCACTCATCGCTTTCGTCGGACTGTCGGTGCCGGAAGTTTTGCTCGCGCTGCTGGCCCTCATGTTCGCCTACGCCACTGGATGGTTTCCCATCGGCGGTGCGTCGAGTCCGCTGCACGACATCATGGGACCCTGGGAGAAATTCAAAGACTCGGTGCATCATCTCGTGCTGCCCACGCTGGTGCTCGCAGCGGCGGAAATGGCCGGCATCATGCGCCAGATGCGCTCGAACTTGCTGGACGTGTTGCGCGCGGACTTCGTCACCACAGCGCGCGCGAAAGGCATGGCCGAACGCTGGGTCATCTACAAACACGCGCTGCGTAATGCCATCAATCCGCTGCTCACCATCTTCGGCTATTCGTTGGCGTCGCTGCTCAGTGGCGCGTTCATCGTCGAAAACATCATGGCCTGGCCAGGACTCGGGCGGCTGACGATGGAGGCGTTCTTCTCGCAGGATTATCAACTCGTCGTCGCCACTGTGGTGATGGCGACGGTGCTGCTGGTGGTGGGAAACTTCATCGCGGACCTGCTGCTGGCGTGGAGTGATCCGCGCATTCGGTTGAAGTGAAGGTGAATGTGATGTTGGCACGAATGGATTTGCGGAGGCTCGCCCTCACCCCGGCCCTCTCCCCCGGGGAGAGGGTGCGCGAAGTGGCCGCATGGATTCATTCACATCTTGTCGCCGCGTTTGTTGCGCCCGATCCAACCAGGACGTCGAATCATTTCGCGCGGACACGAATGGTTCTCCCTCTCCCCGGGGGAGAGGGCCGGAGTGAGGGCGGACTTCCATCAGCAAGATGAGCGCGCCCACCACCATTCCACTCTCACCGGGCCAACTGGTCTGGCAGCGGCTGAAGCGCAAGCACGTGGCCATGCTGGGCGGTTGGGTGCTCATCGCCCTTTACGGCGCATCGTTGTTCGCCGGCTTCGTCGCGCCCTACAGTTACGAGCGGCAGGATCGCGAGCGGTTCTTTCATCCGCCGACGAGTTGGAAGATTCGCAACGGCTGGCTCGCCGTGCCGCGCACGGTGTCCATTGATGGCAAGGCCAAGTACCAGACTTTTCCCGAAGACACTGCGCCGCTGAAGTTTTTCGTGCGCGGCGAGAAATACAAACTGCTGGGCTTCATCCCCGCGACCATCCACCTCACCGGCACCGGCAGCGACCAGCACCCGGTCTATGTCTTCGGCACGGATCAATACGGCCGCGACATCTTCTCGCGTGTCCTCTACGGCTCGCAGATTTCGCTCTCCATCGGACTCATTGGCATCGTGCTGTCGTTCAGCATCGGGATGTTCGTCGGCGGGCTGGCTGGCTACCTCGGTGGGCGCGTGGATGGGGTGGCGATGCGCTTCGCGGAACTCATCATGTCTGTGCCGGCGCTGTATCTGATCATGGCGCTGCGGTCGGTTTTCCCGGCGAGCCTGAGCGCGACGCAGGCGTATCTGCTCATCGTGGTGATTCTTAGTTTCGTCGGCTGGGCGAGCAAGGCGCGGGTCATTCGCGGCATGGCGCTCTCGGTGCGCGAGCGGCAATTTGTCCTCGCCGCTCGTTCCCTCGGCCAGACCACGACGAAGATTATTTTGAAGCACATTCTTCCGAGCACCTTCTCCTACGCCATCGTCGCAGCGACGTTGAGCGTGCCGTATTACATTCTGGGCGAAGTTGTGCTTAGCTTCCTGAACGTGGGAGTGCAGGAACCGGACGCGAGCTGGGGCAACATGTTGAGCGCGGCGCAGAACACGGAGTATTTGCAGAATCATCCGTGGCTGCTGGCGCCCGGCGCGGCCATCTTCATCACGGTTCTTGCTTTCAACTTCCTCGGTGACGGGTTACGGGATGCCCTCGACACGAAATGAATCTCCAATGCCAAATGACGAATGACGAATGGCCGAAGCTGCGTGTCGTCATTCGTCATTCGTCATTCATCATTTTCTCCACCTGATGCCTCTCCTCGAAATCAAAAATCTCCAACTGGAGTTCGGCTCGAAGCACAGACCGTTGCGCGCGGTGGATGGCGTGTCCTTCTCCATCGATGCAGGCGAGACCGTCTGCCTCGTGGGCGAGAGCGGTTGCGGCAAGAGCGTGACGGCTCTCTCCATCGCGCGGCTCGTGCCGTCGCCGCCGGCGCGGTACGTGGGCGGGGAAATTCTCCTGAACGGCCGCGACGTGCTGAAAATGGACAAGGCTGAACTGCGGAAGATTCGCGGCGGCGTGGTGAGCTACATTTTCCAGGAACCGAGTTCGTCGTTGAATCCCGTCTTCCGCGTCGGCAGCCAGATCAAGGAATCGCTCAAGCTGCATCGCCCGGAAAAGGCGAACGACGCCGAAATGATTCGCCTGCTGAAACTCGTCGGCATTCCTGCGCCGGAGTCGCGGCTGAAGGATTATCCGCACCAACTTTCCGGCGGCATGCAGCAGCGCGTGATGATCGCGATGGCGCTCGCCTCCGAGCCGAAACTGCTCATCGCCGACGAGCCGACGACCGCGCTCGACGTGACCATTCAGGCGCAGATTTTAGAACTGTTGCTCGATCTCAAACAGCGCCTCGGCATGGCCATGCTGCTGATCACGCACAATCTCGGCATCGTCAGCGACATCGCCGACCGACTCGCCGTGATGTATGCCGGGCAGGTGGTGGAGACGGCGCGCGCCGCTGATTTGCTCCGCCGCCCGCTGCATCCCTACACGCGCGCGTTGATGAATTCGGTTCCCAGCTTGCGCGGCGACCGGCAGCGCCTGCAAACCATCGGCGGCACCGTGCCGAGTCCGGGGAACTGGCCGAAAGGCTGCCGCTTCTATCCTCGTTGCCCGAACGCGCCGCAGCATCCTGAGTGCGGCGAGAAACAACCCCAGTTGATCGAAGTCGAGCCGGGCCGCTGGGTACGCTGCCTTTACGCGAACGAGTTGAAAGCATCGTGAACCTCCTCGAAGTCAAAAATCTCAAGGTCCATTTCCCGGTGAAGCATGGGCTGTTCAGCCGCGTGCGCGCGCATGTGAAGGCGGTGGACGACGTGAGCCTGAGCATCAAGCCGGGCGAGACGCTCGGACTCGTCGGTGAAAGCGGCTGCGGCAAGACCACGCTCGGGCGCGCCATCATCCGCCTCCTCGAACCGACCTCGGGCAACGTGATGCTTGATGGCGAAGACATAACGGAACTCAGCGGCGAAGCGCTCCGCACGCGCCGTCGCAAGTTCCAGATGATTTTCCAAGACCCTTACGGCTCGCTTAATCCGCGCATGACCGTGAGCCAGATCATCGGCGAGGCGATTGACATCCACGGACTCGCGGACAGTCCGGCGGCGCAGCGTGCGCGCATTCAGGATTTGTTGCGCGATGTCGGTCTCGATCCGTCGCACGCGGAGCGTTACCCGCATGAGTTTAGCGGCGGCCAGCGCCAGCGCATCGGCATCGCGCGCGCGCTTGCCGTGGAGCCGAAGCTGATCGTGTGCGATGAACCGGTCAGCGCGCTCGATGTTTCCGTGCAGGCGCAAATCGTGAACCTGCTCATGGATTTGCAGCAGCAGCACGGGCTGGCCTACCTGTTCATTGCGCACGACCTCGCCGTGGTCGAACACATCAGCCATCGCATCATGGTCATGTATCTGGGTCGTGCCGTGGAAGTGGCCGGGGCCAAGCAGCTCGTGCGCGCGCCCCGGCACCCTTACACGAAGGCGCTGCTCTCCGCCGTGCCCGTCGTCGATCCTGACAG
>JANOAY010000087.1:0-4957 GCA_031411375.1 Pedosphaera sp.
GGACCAACTTCATCGCGGTCGAACTGCACCAGTTCGGCGCCGCGCCGGACTGCAACATGGGTTTGGCGATCAGCGCCATTATCATCACGAACAGCGCATCCTCCGCTGGCGTTCGTCTCAATGAAGTCCTCGCCAACAACTCGAACGTCGAGGAACCCGACGGCTCCACGCCGGACTGGGTGGAGTTCTACAATCCATCGGCGGGCGCGGTGGACTTGGGCGACTCCAGCCTCTCGGACAACGTGGCCGTGCCGCGCCGCTGGGTTTTCCCCGTCGGCTCCGTGGTGCCGGCGGGCGGTTATCATCGCGTGTTCTTTTCCTCCACCGCGCCCGTCTCGACGACCAACACCGGCTTCGGACTCAAGGACACGGGCGACGCGCTTTACCTGTTTGCGCCCGGCGGCGGATTGCTCGACACAGTGACATTCGGTTTGCAGGCCGTGGATTATTCCATTGGTCGCGCGCCCGGCGGCACGAACTGGGTGCTGACCATTCCCACGCCCGGCGCGACCAACCTCGCGCAAAATCTCGGCGACATTGCGCTCGTGAAGGTCAACGAGTGGATGGCGAATCCCGCCTCCGGCGAGGACTGGTTCGAGCTGTTCAATGGCAATCCCGTGCCGGTGGCGCTCGCCGATCATTGGCTCTCGGACACGCTCGGCACGCCCGCCACGCGCATGTTGTATCTCATTCCCAAGCTGTCCTTCATCGGCATCGGAGCCTACGCCTACCGCACCTTCGACGCGGACAACGCGCCGCAGAACGGCGCGAGCCACGTCAACTTCAAGCTCTCGAACGGCGGCGAGTCCATCGGCCTCTCGCAGCCCGGCGGCACGCTGCTCGACGCGGTGAGCTTCGGCGCGCAGACCGTCGGCGTGTCGCAAGGCCGCCTGCCCGACGGCGCGGCTTTCATCACGAACTTCCCGCTCAGCGTGAGCCAGGGCGACTTGAACTGGCTGCCGCTGAACAACGTCGTCATCAGCGAAGTTCTCACGCACACCGATCCGCCGCTGGAGGACGCGATTGAAATCCAAAACACCAACGGCACGAGCGTGAACATCAACGGCTGGTTCCTGAGCGACTCGAAGAACGAACTGCGCCGTTACCAGATCACGAACGCGCTGGCGCTGCCGCCCGGCGGCTTCCGCGTCTTCTACGAAACGCAGTTCAACGACACGTCCGTGCCGTTGTCGGCGTTCTCGCTCAGTTCCTCGAAGGGCGATGAAGTGTACCTCTCGCAGGCGGTGGGCGGCGTGCTGACCGGCTATCGCGCGCAGGTGAGTTTTGGTGCGGCCGCCAATGGCGTTTCATTTGGCCGCCATCGCCGCAGCGACGGACAGTTTGATTTCGTGGCGCAGAGCGCGCGGACCTTCGGCGTGGATTCGCCCGCGACGGTCGCGCAGTTCCGCACCGGCACCGGACTGGCGAACGCCTACCCCAAAGTCGGTCCGGTGGTGCTTTCGGAAATCATGTATCACCCGCCGGAGATAAACTTGCTCGACAACACGCGCGACGAATTCATTGAGCTGAAGAACATCACGGGCGGCCCGGTGCAGTTGTTTGACCCGGCGTATCCGACGAACCGCTGGCGGTTGCGCGGCGGCGTGGATTTTGATTTCCCGGCGAACACGACGCTGGCCGCAAACGGCACGCTCGTGGTCGTGGGTTTCAATCCTACGAACACCACCTTGCTCAATGAATTCAAGGCGGTTTATGGCGTGACCAGCGCGGTGACGATTCTCGGCCCGTGGAGCGGCCAGTTGGCGAACGCGAGCGAGGAGATTGAATTGCGCCGCCCCGACGCGCCGCAGTTGCCGCCCGCCGCTGACGCGGGCTTCGTGCCTTACCTCGTTGTCGAGCGCGTAGTCTATGCTGACCTGGCGCCGTGGCCCGCCGTCGCGGATGGCAGCGGTTGGTCACTCCAGCGCGTGAGCAACAGCGGCTACGGCAACGACGCGACGAACTGGGTGGGCGCTCCGCCGACGCTGAACATTGCATCTGGCACCGGCGACACGGACGGCGATGGAATCCCCAACGCTTACGAGAACCAGTATCCGCTGGCGTTGAACCCAAATAATCCGAACGACGCGGCGCAGGACTACGACGGCGACGGCATGACGAACTATCAGGAATATCTTGCTGGAACGAATCCGCAGGACGCGGCGAGCCGGCTGCTGATCTTCGGATCGTTTGAATCACCGGGCCGCATCCGTCTCCAGTTCAACGCGGTGTCGAATGTGGCCTACGACTTTCAGAGCCGCGTGTCATTAAGCACCGGCAGTTGGATTCAACTCGTCAATGTTCCCGCCGCGACGAACAACCGCACCATCACGATCACCAACACGGCCACGCCGATGAAATTCTACCGTGTGGTGGTGCCGTAACGCGGCGCTCGGACTTTCCAGTCCGCAAGTCCAGGCGGTGTTGTTTCAACTGAACGCCTCCGTCGTCACACATTGCTGCGGACTGGAAAGTCCGCGCTCCGGGACACGGGCGGCCCGTTGACACCCGTGCGCCTTTCTTGTTCTCTCGCCGCGCTTGAATCAGCCAGCAACCATTCTCCCCGGCGCAACCATCGGCGTGCTCGGCAGCGGCCAGTTGGGCCGCATGTTCGCCATCGCTGCGCGCGAACTGGGCTACCGCATCCAGATTTTTTCCCCCGACAACGACACGCCCGCCGGCCACATCGCCGACCGCGAATGGACGGCGCGCTACGATGACTTGGAGAAGGTGCGCGAGTTTGCGCGCGGCGTGGATGTGGTGACGTTTGAGTTTGAGAACGTGCTGTCGCTCACGACCGAAGCCGTGGCGGAGAGCACGCCGGTTCGGCCTGCCGGTCACGTCCTGCACATCACACAACAGCGCCTGCGTGAGAAAAAATTTCTGAGCGAGAATGGATTTCCGGTCACGCCGTTCCGCCGCATCACGTCGCTCGTTGAACTTCAGAGTGCCGCGCGCGATCTCGGCCTGCCCGCTGTGCTGAAGACCGCGAGCTTCGGCTATGACGGCAAGGGCCAGGTCAAGCTGCGTCCTGATTCCGATCTGGCCGCCGCCTTTGCCGCACTCCAAGGAGCCGAAGGGATTTACGAAGCATTCGTGGATTTTGAGAAGGAAGTCTCTGTGATCGCGGCGCGCACGGTGGGCGGTGAGTTCAAGGCGTTCCCCGTTTTCGAGAACGCGCACGCGAACCACATTCTCGACGTGACCTTCGCGCCTGCCGCCATTTCCGAAAAGCTGGCGCGCGAGGCGGAGGAACTGGCGCGCGGCATTCTGGAGAAACTGGATGTCGTCGGACTGCTCACCGTGGAACTGTTCGTCACGCGCGACGGACGCCTGCTCGTGAATGAACTCGCCCCGCGCACGCACAACTCGGGACACCTGACCATCGACGCCTGTGTCACGAGCCAGTTCGAGCAGCAAGTGCGCGCGGTGTGCGGCCTGCCGCTCGGCTCCACGGAACTCAAGCAACCCGCCGCGATGGCGAATCTTCTCGGCGACGTGTGGACGGGCGGCGAACCGAACTGGCCCGCCGCGCTCGAAGACCCGCTGGTGAAGCTGCATCTCTACGGCAAGGCCGAGGCGCGCGCGGGACGGAAGATGGGGCATCTGACCGCGACGGGCGTGACGACGGCGGAAGCGGTGGCGCGGGTGACGCAGGCGCGGGAGCGGCTGTCGCGGAAGTGATGCCTGCCCGGCGCTGGCTTGGATCGCGAGACCGGAAAGTCTCGCGTCGGTGGCCCTCAGTTTTCCTCCCGGCGCGTCTGCTCTCGACTTTAAGTTTTCGCCCGCAACAATTCCGCGCATGGCCCGAACCAATTCAACCATGCTCCCGCTCGGCACCGCCGCGCCGGACTTTGCGCTGCCCGAGGTGGTGAGCGGAATGACCGTTACGCTCTCCGACTTCAAAAATTCCTCCGCGCTGCTCGTGGCGTTTCTATGCAATCACTGCCCGTACGTGAAGCACATCCAGACCGGACTGGCACAACTCGCGAAGGACTTGCAGGCGCGCGGCGTGGGCGTGGTGGCCATCAGTTCCAACGACGTGGTGAATTATCCCGACGACAGCCCGGAGAAAATGCGCGAGGAAGCGCAGCGCGCGGGCTACACGTTTCCGTATCTATTCGATGAATCGCAGAGCGTGGCGCTGGCCTACCGCGCGGCCTGCACGCCGGATTTCTTCCTGTTCGATGGAAGGCAAAAGCTCGTCTATCGCGGCCAGATGGATGACGCGCGGCGCGCGAACACGTTGCCCGTGACGGGCGCGAGCCTGCGCGCGGCGGTGGACGCGGTGCTGGCGGGCCAGCCCGTGGACGCGCGGCAAATCCCCAGCCTCGGCTGCAACATCAAGTGGAAGGCGGGGAATGAGCCGGAGTATTTCCACCTCATTCAGTGAAGAAGTAATCAGTAACCAGTCATCAGTGAAACAGCAGGCGCGCGCAAATCTTCGGACTGATTACTGAACACTGATTACTTTTTTTAGCCACCATGCCCACCTCCTCGCGCCACTTCCTCGCCATCGAAATCGGCGGCACCAAGCTGCAACTCTTCGTGGGCGACGAGTCCGCGCAGATTCTTCAGCGCTGGCGCTTCGAGGTGGACGCGGCGCGGGGCGGCGCGGGCATCCGTGCTCAGATTGAATCGGCGCTGCCGGAAATTCTTCGCGGGCATGACATCGCGGCCGTGGGCGTCGGCTATGGCGGGCCGGTGGATTGGCGCACGGGAACGATCTGCTGTTCGCATCAGGTGCCGGGTTGGTCGGATTTCCCACTTGGCGACTGGCTTCGCGAACGCACGCGTCGGCCCGTGATCATCGACAACGATGCGAATGTCGGAGCGCTCGGCGAATCACACCGCGGCGCGGGGCAGGGGTGCAATCCGGTTTTCTACGTGACGCTCGGCAGCGGTGTGGGCGGCGGGTTGGTCGTCGATGGGAAAATCTTTCACGGCGCCAAACCAG
>JANOAY010000088.1:0-11523 GCA_031411375.1 Pedosphaera sp.
CTTGAGCCTCACCCGGCGCGCGCGGAGCGACGACGCCCTCCCCGTTCACCGCACCGTCACGAACTCGTTGTGATTGAACAGCACCAGCACCAGCGCCTCGCGCGCGCGGACGGCGGAGGAATTTTGCGCGCGCGCGGCGAGGAACTCACGGCATAGCTTCAACTCCTCCGCCGTCGGATGCCGCGCCAGAATGGATTCGTAGGCGCGGCGTGTGAACGTCTCGTCGTTGTCAGCGGCAGAAAGTTTCTTCACCAGCGCGCGCGCCTCGTGCTGCGTCAGCTCGCTGTTCGCCAGCGCCAGCGCCTGCTGCGGCACCACCGTCGGACGGCGCGCGTAGCACTCCGTCACCGCCGGGCCGTCAAAGATTTTCAGGAACTCCATTTCCTTCTCCGCCGCCTGCCGGAAGTAGAGGCTCCGCCGCTTCGATTTCATGCCCAGCGTGTGATCAATCTCCGGCCCGCCCCGCGCCAGATCGAGACTGCCGCTCACGAACAGCAAGTTGTCGCGCACCACTTCCGCCTCCATCCGCCGCGAGTTCATGCGCCAGAGAAATTGGTTGTCGGGATCAATCTTCGCATTCGCCTCGCCCGGCGTGGACGCCATCCGGTACGTGCTGCTCGTGACGATGAGGCGGTGGAGGTGTTTCATGCTCCAGGCGGGGAATGACGAATGACGAATGGCTAATGACGAAGCATCGGCCATCTGCACTTGGCGGGCTTTGGTAATTCTTTCGTCCTTCGTCATTCTGAATTCGTCATTCATCAGCTCCGAAGCCAGCCAGTCCAGCAACTGCGGATGGCTCGGCCCCCGGCTCGCGCGTCCAAAATCCTGCGGCGTCGCCACCAGCCCTTGGCCGAAGTGCCGCAGCCAAATCTGGTTCGCCGCCACGCGCGCCGTCAGCGGGTGGTTCGTGCTCGTCAGCCAGCGCGCGAAGGCCAGCCGCCGCCCCGTGCTGGTCGTGGGAAATTTCTCCGAGGTGCGCGCTTTGAAATTCGTGTCCGGTCCCGCGTTCCATTTCGTCACCGCGCCCGCCAGTGATTTCTCGGCCTCGTCCGTTTTCTTTTTCAACTCCGCCAGCGCGGCGTTCGTTTTTCCGCCCGACTTTTTCTCCGCTTCCGTTTCCACCGCGCGGGCCTGATGCAACTTCAGCCGCGCCTCTGCGACCGTCACCTCGCGCTGCCGCGCCACCGCGTTCGTCGCCGCCGCCGTCCATTCCTCCGCGCCGCGCCGGCCCGCGTCCTCCAGCTTCTCCGCCTCGATGACCGCCGCCAGCGCCTCGCGGCGCGTCTCGCTCACGGTCAGCAACAGTTCCAGCTCAGCCAGCCGTGCGGAGTTTGTCTGGTTCGTCGTCGCGCCCGCAAATTTCGCCCGCGCTTCCATCAGAAAATAATCCGCCGCCGCCAGCGCGTCGCGATACACGAACTCCTGCCGGTTCGGCCGGCCCGCGCTCAAAGGCAACGACACCGTCCGCACGTCCAGCCGCCCGCCGAACGCGCGCGGCACATCCGGCGACATCACCCGATTCGTGTCCGCCTTCCGCTCGTCACCACGGTTCAGAAAATACGTCGGCGGATTCGTGTCCGTGTCGAACACGCGCACCAGCCCGGCGTTCAACGTGTTCGTGTCGCCCGGCACGGGATCAATCCGCACCCAATGCGGCTCAAAGATCGCGCGCATGGAATAATACTCCGCCTGCGAAATCGTTTCGGTCATGTGGTCGTGGCATTTCGCGCAGCCCACCGTGACGCCGAGAAACGCCAGCGACGTATGCTTCACCGTGTCCTCCAGCCACTGCTCGCGACTGAGCATCTTGTAATTGCGCACGAGAAAGCCCGTGGCCCGCAGCGCGTTCGTGTCCTCCGGCGCGAGTTCGTCCGCCGCGAGCATTTCCAGCAGCATCCGGTCATAACCCTTGTCGGCGTTCAACGACTCCACGATCCAGTCGCGCCATTTCCAGATGTGCGGCTGGCTGTCGCGAATCTGATTTCCACCGCTCCAGCCCGCCCAGTCGCTGTAACGCCACACGTCCATCCAGTGCCGCGCCCACCGCTCGCCGTGACGCGGATCAGCGAGCAGGCGGTCCACGACTTTTTCGTAGGCCGCAGGCGAATCATCTTCTTCAAACGCGCTCAATTCCTCCGGCGTCGGCGACAGGCCGATGAGGTCGAGATACACGCGGCGCAAGAGAACTTCTTTCGTCGCTTCCGTCCTTGGCTTCAGCCCGCGCGCCCGATGCTCCGCCGCGACAAACGAATCAATGGGATTGCGGATGGGAAAAGTGATCAGTGAATCAGTCACCAGTGAATCAGTCTGGGCCGCGTGGTTCGACTGACTCCCTGACTTGCTGATTACTGTTTTACTGATCACTGGCACTCCCGGCCGCACCACCGGCTCAAACGGCTGCCACCGATACGACGTCAGAAACGCGGCGAACTCCGCCCGTTTCGCCACACCGCCGGCCAGTTCCTCGTACGTCGGCGCATCCTTCGCATCACCTGGATTGTGCCCGAGCAGCAGTTCTGTCTCGTTCTCCACGCCGTCACCATCAGTGTCCTCGTGCGCAATCAACCAAAGCCTTGCCGGAATGTCCTTTTTGGATTCGCCGGCCCCCATTCGTTTGCCCATCGCCCGCAGCCGCGCGCCAAAAGGATTGTGCGGAAACTCATCCAGACTCTCAGGGTTCTTGCTCTCACTGGGCAGATGGCAGGTCGTGCAGCGCGCGAGACTCTTCGCAAGAAATTTTTCGTAATGCTTCTCCAGCGCCGCACGATTCGCCGGCGTGGCGTGAACGGTGAGACCACAAAGAAGCAGCGCGCCGACGAGGGCGAAGACACAGCGACGGTTCAGATGGCGCGCGGTCACGAGCCGAGCCTAGCAGCACCGCGCACCGTTTGGGAACTGCCGTGTTGTCCACCGTTGACAGGACCGCGAGTTTTCAACCAGCAGCGGCGTCCGCCACGGGGCGGACTTCAGAACTTACCGCGCCGGATCCCGTGGCCGACGATGCTGTTCGGTCGTGACGCCCGCCGAGTTCATGGCGATTTGGAAACGAACTGGAACCTGAGCGAAGAGGTGCGGTGAATCATCAGTGTCCCGGCTTCGCTGCGCCGCCAGGATCAATTTGCGGATTGCGCCAGGTGTGGCCGCGCACGGAAAGCATCTGCTCCGCCGCCACCGGCCCCCAGCTTCCCGCCGCGTAGAACTCACGCTCGGTCAGCGCCTCGTCACCCCAGCCGGCACGAATCGGATCCACGATGCTCCACGCCGTCTCCACTTCGTCGCGGCGGATAAAGAGTGTGGCGTCGCCTTCGATGGCTTCGAGCAGCAGGCGCTCGTATGCCTCGGGCGTGTAGGCGCCGAATTCGGAGTCGTAGCTGAAGTGCATCCGGACCGGCCGCAACTGCGTGCTGACGCCCGGCACCTTGCCGTTGATGCGGAGCGTGATGCCTTCGTTCGGCTGGAGGCGCAGGGTCATGGAATTCGCGTCGAGCTTCGCGCCTTCGCGTGCAGCGAAGAGCACGCTCGGGCCTGGCTTGAACTGCACGCGGATTTCGCTCGCGCTGAGCGGCAGATACTTGCCGGTGCGGAGATAGAACGGCACGTCAGCCCAGCGCCAGTTATCAATGTAGAATCGCGCCGCCACGTAGGTCTCCACGTTCGAGCCGGGCTTCACCTTGTTTTCAAAGCGGTAGGCAGGCACGGGTTTGCCATCAATCGTACCCTCGGTGTACTGGCCGCGCACCACGTTGCTCATCACCTGGTTCGGATGCAGCGGGCGGATGGAGCGGAGCAGCTTCACCTTCTCGTCACGAATGGCTTCCGCTTCGAGCGAAGTCGGCGGTTCCATCGCGGAGAGCGCGAGAACTTGCAGCAAGTGGTTCTGCATCATGTCGCGGATCGCGCCCGCTTCCTCGTAATAGCCGCCGCGTCCGCCCACGCCGAGTTTCTCGGAGACGGTGATCTGCACGTTGTCCACGCACTGGCGGTTCCAGAGCTGCTCGAAGATCGAGTTCGCGAAGCGGAACACGAGGATGTTCTGCACCGTCTCTTTGCCGAGGTAATGGTCGATGCGGTAAATCTGTTTCTCGTGCGCGTGCTTGGTCAGGTCGTTGTTCAGTTCGCGCGCGGAGAGCACGTCGTGACCGAACGGCTTCTCGACGACGATGCGCTGCCAGCCCTGCCCGGACGGACGATCCTTGTCCAGCATCCCGGCCATGTGCAGATGCTCGGCCACTTCCGCGAACTGGCTCGGCGACGTCGAGAGGTAGAACAACTGGTTCTTCCGCAGCCCCTCGTGCTCGAAGCCGTCAATCATGCCCTTCAATTTCTTGTAGGCGTCCACGTCGCCGAACTCGCCCTGGCAGTAATGCAGGCTGGCCGCGAACTCGGTCCACACGGCGGGATCGACTTTCTTGCTGCGGGAAAATTTCTCCAGCCCCTCTTTCATCTCGGCGCGAAACGCCTCGTCGGTCTTGGGCCTGCGCGCAAAGCCGATGATGCGGAACGGCGTGGGCAGTTGCTTGCCCGCGAGCAGGTGGTAGAGCGCAGGCACCAGCTTGCGCACGGTGAGATCGCCGCTCGCGCCGAAGATGACGATGGTGCATGGCTCCGACTTGCGGCGGCCGAAGTTCAGCCGGCAGGAGAGAAGCTCGTCGAGTTGATCGGTTGCCTGTTCTTGCATCGGCGCGACGATGGGGAAGGTGTTCCGGCGATGCAACAATTCTTGCGGATACGCGGAGGCCAGCAGTCGCAGCGGAGCGGCGCAGGAAATTTTCTCATCGCGCCGTCTCGTTGAAATACACCTTCACGTTCTTCGTCGCCCGGCCGGCGGCGATGATGTCGAGCTTGCCGTCGCCGTTCAGGTCGGCGAGGCAGAGGTCTTCGCAGGCCATCGTGTTGTCATCAATCAGCGTGGTGCGCCAGTCCTTCAAGTCGGTGGCGAGCGGCGTGTAGAGTTTCAGGCCGACCCTGGCCTTGCCGCCCATCGCGCGCCAGCCGGCTAAGATTTGATCGCGCCCGAGACCGAGCAAATCGCCGCACGCGAGACCGTGGCCGTCGGCGAGCGTGGCGTCGAGCACGCGGCGATCCCAGGTGAGCGAATTGCCCTTGGGCGCGGTGAAGAGCGCGAGGTTCGTGCCGTGCATCGGCTCGATGGCGGTGAAGTAGGGCATGAGGCTGCCGTTCTGCCCGACGCGCACTTCGCCCATGCCGCCCACGCTGTTCGTGGCCATGAGGCGGGTCGAAGTCTGCTTCGCGTCGCGCGCGATGCGGAAGACGCCTTCCGCCGCCGCCACCCAGAGGACGGTGGCGCCGCCGGAGAATTTCTGCGCGTCGAAGTTGTGCGTCTTGTGCCACTGCTGCGCGAGGACGTTGGTCTCCCACGGCTGCTTGGGATCCGCGGGCTTGCGGTAGGTCATGATCGGCACGCCCTGGCCCGCGCCGTTTTTGTTGCCGTAGCCGTGCAGCGGAACGGAGACGAGTTCAAAGCCGCCCTTCGGCGATTCCACCCAGCGCATCCGGTGAATGGTCGGAACGTGCGGCAGCGCGAGAGCGTCCCATTTGTTCGTCCGCTCCTTGGGCGCGACGAGGTAAAAGACCGCGCCGCTGTTTGTGGTGTCATTGGGATTCCAGCCGCCGCCCACGGCGATCTCGGCCTTGCCATCGCCATCAATGTCGCGCGCGGCGATGCAGACGTTGTCGAGCTTGGTGAGATTCTCGGCGAGGACGAACTTCTCCCACTTGGGATTGCGGTACCACACGAACTGGTTCTTGTCCGCGAGCACGATGTCGGTCTTGCCGTCGCCGTCCACGTCGGCGGTGGTCACGCCGTAGCCGATCTGGATCTTGTCATCAATGGTCACGGCGCGGAACTTTGGCTCCGGCACGTCCGCCGCGATGACGGCGGACACGGTGCAAGCGAGGAGGGCGAGAAAGAATGATTTCATAAGAATAACTTTGGCCCGGCGGCCGCAATGGTCGCGGGGAACGGAGCGAATGCTGCGCCGCGTGCCGCCGGCATTCGAGACAATAATCAATCGCAGGTCTGCCTGCGTTCGCGGAGCGCCGGTCTCCGACCCGGCGCGAAGGAAACACGTTCGCCACGAGCCGGGTCGGAGACCGGCTTTCCAAGGCAACTCAATTTCCGGTGCTCAAATTATTTTCCGCCGCAGGGTAAAAATATTTTATCTCTGAGAAACCGGACTGGATTTTGCCCAAGGCACCCGTCACCTTACGCCCATGAAATTGATCATGTCGGCGCACAACGTCACTCTGACCAAAGCCATCGAAGACCACATCCTCACCAAGCTCGACAAGCTGGAACACCTCGACCACCGCGCGCTCAGCGCCCGCATCACGCTCGAAACCGACACCGCCAAGACGACCGACAAACGCTTCAAATGCTCCGTTCGTCTCGACGTAGCCGGCCCCGACCTCTACGCGGAAGACTGGGAAGTGGACCTCTACGCGGCGATTGACCTCTCGATGAAAAAGATCGAGCAGCAAATCCGCAAACGGCACAACAAGTTCAAGGCCCGCAACCACAGCGAGGCCGCCGCCGGCAAACGCCGCCGCCAGGAAGCGGCGATGTGATCAGTAGCCAGTTGAAGGTTGCAAGTTGAAGGAAGCGGCTTCCCTCAACCTTTAACTTTCAACCTTCAACCCAGATGCTCCTCCGCGCCCGCACCGTCCTGCCCGTGTGTGCGCCGCCCATCGAAGACGGCGCGGTCCTCGTACGCGGCGGACACATCGAGGCCGTCGGCAAATTCTCCGAGCTGCGCGGCACGGACTCCGGCGACGTGGTGGACCTCGGCCACGTCATCCTTCTCCCCGGACTCATCAACGCCCATTGCCATCTCGACTACACGCACATGGCCGGGCAGCTCCGCCCCGCGCGCCATTTCTCCGACTGGATCAAAGCCATCGTCGCGCTCAAGTCCGGCTGGAGCTACACGGAGTTCGCGCACTCGTGGCTCGACGGCGCGCGCCAGCTTTTGCACAACGGCACCACCACCGTCGTGGACATCGAGGCCGTGCCGGAACTGCTCACCGATGTCGTGCCGGCCACACCGTTGCGCGTCGTGTCGTGTCTCGAACTGCTCTCCGTCCGCAGCCGCCAGACCGCGCGGCAAATGGTGGACGCCGCCGTGGCGAAGCTCGACACGCTCCCCGGCGAAACGCCCGGCCTCTCCCCGCACGCGCCGTATTCCACCTCGCCGGAACTCTTGCGCGCCGCCGCCGCCGCCGCGCGCGAACGCGGCTGGCTCCTCACCACGCACGTCGCCGAGTCCGAGGATGAATTTGAAATGTTCCAAGTCGGCTCCGGCTCCATGCACGACTGGCTCCGCCCCCAGCGCGACATGAGCGACTGCGGCCACGGCTCGCCCGTCGCCTGCCTCGCGCGCCACGGCGTCCTCTCGCCGCACTTCCTCGCCGTCCACGCGAACTACCTCGCGCCCGGCGACGCCGCGCTCCTCGCGCTCGCGGGCGCGTCCGTGGTGCATTGCCCCGGCAGCCACGCCTTCTTCGGGCATCAAAAATTTCCACTCAACGAGCTGATTAAAACTGGCGTCAACGTCTGCCTTGGCACCGACAGCCTCGCGACCATGCCGGCCAAGCGGAATGAGAAGCCCGAGCTAAACCTCTTCACCGAGATGCGCCGTCTCTCGGAGAATTTCCCGTCGCTCAAGCCGCAGCGCATCGCTGCCATGACCACCGTGAACGCCGCCCGCGCCATCGGCCGCCCCACGGAACTCGGCCGCCTCGCCCCGGGCTCCTGCGCCGACCTCATTGCCGTCCCGCGCGGCAAAAAACGCGACGTGTGGCAGGCCGTGCTCGATCATCGTGGCGACGTGACCGCTTCGATGATTCGCGGGCGCTGGGTCTGACCGGAGCTGCGGACCGCCGAGTCCGCAGTTCATGTTTGGCTTGAAACTCACCACGTTCGATCCGGCGGACATGGCTGTCCGCCGCTACTTCACATCGCGGTCACCTTTGCGTCTTTGCGCCTCCGCGCCTTTGCGTTAAAAAATTCCGCGCTTTACAACGCACGCATGAACTCCAACACCACAACCAAAGTGGCCCTCATCACCGGCGCAAACGGTGGCCTGGGCCGTGCGTTGGTGGATGAATTCGCCGCGCAAGGCTGGCAGGTCGTGGCCGCCGCGCGCACGCCGACCCCATCGTCGCATCCAAAAATTCTCCCCGCCCAACTCGATGTGACCAAGCAGGAGCAAGTCGAGCGCGTGCTTGCCGAAGTCATCGAAAAGTTCTCCCGCCTCGACGTGCTGGTGAACAACGCCGGCGTGACGGCGGACGCGCTCATCAGCCAGATCACCGAGGACGACTGGCATCGCGTGCTCGACACCAACTTGAACGGCGCCTTCCGCTGCTGCCGCGCCGTCGCGCGCCCGATGATGCGCCAGCGCGACGGCCACATCATCAACATCTCCAGCCACTCCGCGCTGCGCGGGCCACGCGCCCAAACCAATTACGCCTCCGCCAAAGCCGGCTTGGTCGGTCTCACTCAATCACTCGCCAAAGAACTCGGCCCGCGCAACGTGCGCGTGAACGCCATTTTCCCCGGCGTCATGCCCACGCCGATGACCGCGCAGATGAGTGAGGAAACGCTGGCTGCGTTCGCCGACGCCAACGCCCTCGGCCGCATCAACGCCGTGGACGAAGTGGCGCGCTTCATCGCCTTCCTCGCCACCACACACAACATCTCCGGCCAGGTCTTCGCCCTCGACAGCCGCATTACTCCGTGGGTGTGAGTGAAGTGGGCAGCACGTTGCACTGTGCGCTCGACCCATCGCGCGCCGCGTGTCACGAAAGGCGCGTGAGTTTTTTCGACGATGCCCTGACGCAAGACCTCGCCGCCATCCGAGACGCGGGGCTGCTGCGCGAACTGCGTCGCGTGGATTCACCGCAGGGCGCGCGCGTCACGCTCGATGGTCGCGAACTGCTGAACTTTTCCTCCAACGACTATCTCGGACTGGCGAATCACCCTGCGCTGAAGGAGGCCGCGATCCGAGCGGTGGATAAGTTCGGCGCAGGCGCAGGCGCATCACGCCTCATCTGCGGTTCACTCGCACCGTTTCACGAATTGGAAGAAGCACTCGCTGCGTTCAAGAAGACTGAAGCCGCGCTGACCTTCTCCACCGGTTACGCCGCCGCGCTTGGTACCATCGGTGCGCTCGTCGGCAAGGACGACGTGATCATTTTGGACAAGCTCGTCCACGCGAGCATCGTGGACGCCGCACGCTTGAGCGGCGCGAAGCTTCGCGTGTTCAAGCACAACGATTGCGCCGACTTGGAAGACAAACTGAAGTGGGCGCGGGAGGTCCAATGTCCTAAGTCCAATGTCCAAGGTCGCGTCGCGCGCGTGCTGGTCGTCACGGAAAGCGTCTTCTCGATGGACGGTGATCTTGCACCGCTGCGTGACCTCGTGGAGTTGAAGGATCGTTACGGCGCGTGGCTGATGATTGATGAGGCGCACGCCACCGGCTTGTTCGGCGTGCAAGGTCGCGGCCTCGCGGACGCGCACGAAGTTTCCTCCCGCATCGAGATTCAAATGGGCACGCTCGGCAAGGCGCTCGGCGCGAGCGGCGGCTACGTGTGCGGCTCGCGCGCGCTTATTGACCTGCTCGTGAACCGCGCCCGAAGTTTTATCTTCTCCACCGCGCCCGCGCCGGCTGCCGCCGCTGCTGCTCGTGCGGGGATTGAATTGCTTCAAACAACTGAGGGCGAAGAGCGCCGCGTGCGCGTGTGGTCGTTGATCGATCAGTTGAAGAACGCGCTCGTGGGCGAACGGTGGCAACCCCCCGTGGTGCAGAGCGCCATCATCCCGCTGCTCGTCGGTGCAGAAACGGAGGCCGTGGATCTCGCGACACGTTTGCGAGAGAACGGTTTCTTCATCCCCGCCATTCGTTATCCGACCGTGGCGCGCGGCGCCGCTCGCTTGCGCGTGACTTTGACTGCCGCGCACTCCGCCGAGGATGTGCGTGAACTCGCGGCGTCGCTCCGCTAAATCTCCCGCGTGCATAAGCTGGCCGAACTCGATCACCGCCACGTCTGGCATCCCTTCACGCAGATGAAGGACTGGCTGGCGCGCGAGCCGATTGTAATTGAGTCAGGTCACGGCGCGGTGCTGCAGGACGTGAAGGGCCGCGAGTATCTCGACGCCAACTCCTCCATCTGGACCAACCTGCACGGACACAATCATCCGAAGCTCAATGCCGCGCTGGCGAAGCAATTGAGGAAGATCGCGCATTCGTCCGCGCTCGGTTTCGCGAACGAGCCGGCGAGTTTGCTGGCGGCGGAACTCGTGAAGGCCAGCGCGGAACACGGAACGCGGAACGCGAAACATCCAGTTGTTCCGCGCTCCCCGTTCCGAGCTCCTCGTTTGCAAAAGGTCTTCTTCAGCGACGACGGCTCCACCGCGCTCGAAGTCGCGCTCAAGCTCGCCTACCAGTTTGCCAAGCGCGCGCGCGGTTTGAAGAAGCCGAAGTTCCTTTCGCTTGAAGGCGCGTATCACGGCGACACCGTGGGCGCGGTCAGCGTGGGCCACATTGACCTGTTCCACAAAAGCTACGGCGGACTGCTGTTCAAGTCCGACCAGGTGATGTCGCCTTACTGCTACCGCTGCCCGTTCAATCGCGCGAAGCCCGAGCGCGAGGACGCGCGCAAATACCGGAAGTGCGGCTGGGAGTGCGTGCAGAAGGTGGATCAGAAATTCACCGCGCAAAAAAAACGCGGCGAACCTTACGCGGCGTTCGTCTTCGAGCCGCTGATGCAAGGAGCGGCGGGTATGATTCCGCAACCGTCCGGCTGGCTGAAACAAGTCACCGATCTCGCGCGCGCCCACGGCGCGCAACTCATCGCCGACGAAGTGATGACCGGCTTCGGCCGCACCGGCGTGACCTGCCACATCACGAAGGAAACCCTCGCGCCCATTCTCAAGTCACCGCACGAGACCAAACTTTTTGCGACGACGCGCGTCGGTGTGCCGGTGGATTACCTCTGCCTCGCGAAGGGACTGACCGGCGGCTATCTCCCGATGGCCGCCACGCTCACCACGCAGGAAGTCTTCGACGCGTTCCTCGGCGACTACGACGAGTTCAAAACCTTCTTCCACGGCCACAGCTACACCGGCAACCAACTCGGCGCGGCAGCGGGACTGGCGAGCTTGGAATTGTTGCGCACGAAAAAATCCGTCCGCGCCCGCGCCGAACTGCAACGCACGCTCGACGAGGAATTGAAAACCCTCTGGTCGCTCCCACACGTCGGCGACATCCGCCAGGTCGGCCTGATCGCCGGCGTGGAACTGGTCCGCGACTGGCGCACGCGCGAACCGTTCGCCCTGCGCGAACGCGCCGGCATCCGCGTGTGCGAGGCGATGGCCAAACGCGGCGTCGTCACCCGCCCCATCGGCAACGTCATCGTGCTGATGCCGCCCTACTGCACGACCAAAAAACAAACGCAGCGCATGGTGAGTGCGCTGCGTGAAAGCGTGGCCGAAGTCTT
>JANOAY010000089.1:0-2259 GCA_031411375.1 Pedosphaera sp.
GCGCATCTTGCCGCAAATGCTTTGTCCGCCTGACGGTTGGCGACCGCGTCAAAATGGAGATGTCTCCCTACGACCTGAACAAGGCGCGCATCACCTGGCGTCTCGGGTAACACTTCAGCAGTTCTCCGCCTCCACTGGAGATACTTCACGCTGTGGCTGACGCCAGGATCACTTCGACGCCTCGGGAGCGCAGTTCCTCGACGACCTCCTTTGGAGCCTGCGCGTCCGTCACAACGGTGTCCACCTCGTCCAGTCCGCACAACGGAGACACCGAGCCCCGGCCCAGCTTCGAGTGGTCGAAGCAGAAAATCACCTTGCGTGCTGAGTTAATCATCGCGCGTTGAATGTCGATCAGGAGGCCATGGGAGTTGGTGATGCCGTCTGGTGTCACGCCGCCCGCACTCATGATCGCGACGTCGGCCTGAATCTTCGAGAACGCTTGCACCGCCATTGGTCCCACCAAGACGCCCAGGCGCGGATAAATTACTCCGCCTGAAACAACGACCTCGATCCGGTTGTCCGCTGCGAAGAGATTCGCTACCGGCAGCGAGTTGGTGACAATGTATGGCGTCTTGCTAGCGAGAAATCGTGCGACGTGAAAAACGGTGGTTCCCGCATCCACGATGATGGTCTGGCCGGGCTTGATGAGTTCAGCGCACGCTCGGCCAATCGCCTCCTTGGCTTCGAGTTGATGTGTATCCCGCTTGGCGAAGGCAAATTCATCCGAACGAGGATTTAAGATGCGCGCCCCGCCATGAGTGCGTTTCAAATTCCCGGCACCTTCCAGCACAGTTAAGTCGCGACGGACGGTCGAGACCGAGGCCCCAAGCTGTTGAGAAAGCTCATCCAAAGAGGCAAACTCCACCTTTTGGAGGTATTCCTCGATTCGCTTTTGGCGTTCTTCAGCCTGCATTTAGGTGGAATATGATAGAAGGTGGTAGATATTGCAAGAAACCGTTTGACATATCTTCCAAAATCATGCAAAAACATCCCCAGACATGTCTGCCATGCCTTCTGCGCCGCACCGTGCTGTTGTCGAACACCTCGTCCGACAGTCCGTCTATGCCCGGCTCGGCAAGCCTTTGCCCGTGGCCGCCGCCGCACCGAATCCGCTCGTCGTGAACATCAGCGCGCGCCATTGCCACCTCACTCAGGAAGCCGTCGAAGCGCTGTTCGGCAAGGGTCACCAGCTTCAGGTTCACAAATGGCTGTATCAAGAAGGCCAGTTCGCCGCAAAGGAGACCGTGACGCTCGTTGGCCCGCGCAGCCGAGTGATTTCCAATCTCCGCATCCTCGGTCCCTGCCGTACCTTGAACCAAGTCGAGCTCGCTTACACAGACGGCATCGCGCTCGGATACGACCTTCCGCTCCGCGCCTCCGGTAATATCAAAGGCACCATCGGCGGCATGTTGATGGGACCCTCTGGATTCTTCGAGATGCCGGACGGAATCATCCGCGCGTTGCGTCATGTCCACATGCACCCGACGGATGCGGACTACTACGGCGTGAAAGCGGGCGACAAGATGCATCTCAAGATCGGCGGCCCCTGCGCCATCTCGCTCGATGAATTGCTCGTGCGCGTGGACAACAGCTTCAAGCTCGAAGTCCACATCGACACCGACGAAGGCAACGCCTGCAATCTCCAGCCCGACACGCCGTGCGAGCTGGTGAAATGATTTTCCATTAATCCATCACTCCATAACTCCAATCCCCTCTATGAGCGAAGCAATCGGCATGATTGAAACCAAGGGCTACACGGGCAACGTGGAAGCCACCGACGCAATGGCGAAAGCCGCCAACGTCTCCATCTCCAAAACCATCGCCATCGGCGGCGGACTCATCACCGTCATCTGCCGCGGCGACGTCGCGAGCGTGAAGGCCGCCGTGGACGCCGGCAGCAAGGCCGCCAGCAAAGTTGGCGAGCTCGTTGCCAGCCACGTCATCGCCCGTCCGCACGACGACCTCGCGAAGGCGTTCCTCAGCGATGTCGCGCCCGTCGCGAAGAAATAATCCTCTCAACTTTCAACCATCTACTCTCAACTAAACACATGGCAAACCAAGCTATCGGAATGATCGAGTGCAAGGGCCTCTGCGCGCTCTTCGAAGCCGTTGACGCCGGACTCAAGTCCGCGAACGTCTCCTTCACCGGCTGGGAAAAAGTCGGCTCCGGCTACGTCACCGCCTTCTTCAAGGGCGATGTCGCCAGCGTGAAAGCCGCCGTGGACGCCGGTGCCGCCGCCGCGTCACAAGTCGGCCAGA
>JANOAY010000090.1:0-2540 GCA_031411375.1 Pedosphaera sp.
GTGTCGCGCCTGCGCGCGACGGTGACGTCCCGCACTGCCGACGGTTCGCGCACGACCATCGTCGCGAAGGTCGTTTCCGATGGTACCTTCGAGCGAAATCTCAATGCGGACGAACACGCGTGGGTGTCCGTCGTGGATGAAGCGTGGGCCAACGCAGACGACGACGTGCGCCTCTTCGGCAACGTGCCCGCCGACGTGCAGGCGACGGAAAAGCAAACGAACCCGAAGGCGCCATTCATCGTGAAAGTGAAGCCGCGCGGGAAGCAGGCGAAGGCGGGCGCGGATGCCGACAAGCCTGCTGCCAAGCCACCCGGTGCGAACATGGCCAAGGTTCCCGACGACCAATACGTGAAGTCCGGCTTCCCGATTGATGAGCTGGTCGGCGAGGGCGTTCTGTGGAACGACGTGCAAAACGGTTTGTCGCTCGGTTACCGCATCACGGGCGACGAATGGCGCATCCTCGGCAAGGAAGTGAAGGTCGAGTTGTTCGTGCAGAATCCCGGCGACAAGGACGTGAAGTTTCAACTCAACATGCGTCCGGACATTGGACTGCGGATGAAAATGAAGGATGAGACGGGCGTGAAGGGTGCGAAGGAAGTCGAGCACGAGTCGAACATCGCGCGGAGCACTTCACTGGCGCTGGCCGAGCACCGCCTGCTGCCGCCGGGCCATGTGCTCAAGGTGAAGGAGTTCACCGTTTCGCTCCTGTGGCCCGAGAATGATGTGTCGGGAATCAAAGGCCACTTTTTCGCCATCGACCCCGGCGCCTACAAGTTCCACTGCGAACTGGAGCTGCCGGGATTTTCCGCCACGGGCGAAGGGGGCAAGCAGCTCACACCCGCCGCGGGCGAGTGGACCGGAAAGCTCACGACCCGGGACACGTCTGTCATGGTCATCGCGCCGGATGCGCCTGCGCCGAAGCCGCGCGTCGAGCACGTGTGGGTGCGCATCAGCAAAGACGGCGAGATTTCCCTCGACCGGGTAAAGATGCCGCTCGACGAATTAGAAACGCGGGCCGCGAGGAATGCGAAGAAGTGGTTCACGATCGAAGCGGACGAGGACGTGCCGTACGCGAAAGTCATCGAAGTGGTGGAGGCGTTGAAGGCGTCGGGCGTCACGGAGTTTTCGTTTGCGGAGGCGCGAGTCGGTGATGGCAAGTATCGCGTAGCGAACCGGACTTCGGCGAACAACCTCGACGACAAACACGGCTTCTCCATGTGTCGACCGAGCGAGTACCCGCAGTTCTTCACGGTGAGCTGGCCCGCCGAGGGAGAGCGTCCGGCGTGCTGGCTGAGAACCTATCCCAATGTGAGCAAGCAGACGCAAGGCAAGTGGGCCGTCGTGTGGGAACCGGGCACGAACGTGCTGTGGTGGGTGGATGATTCGGACGTGGGAAAAATGACGCTTACCGACCCGGCACGTGTCATCGTGGACCGCGAGGGGCGCACGAATAATTTCTCCCGCGACTTCGGTTTGCCGGAAGACGTGAAGACGGAATTCCGCCGACTGGGTTTCGTCATCGGTCGCGACAAAACGCCGGGACTCGAAACAACCATCGGCGGCAACACCGGCGGACAGAGCATCGTCTCGGCGGAGTTCGGGTGGTGGTGCATCGAAGGGACCGTGACGGATGCGGACGGCAAGCCGCTCGCGAATGTGCCGGTGCGCGTGAGGACGAATCAGGAAGTCAAGACCGAGAAGACAGACGCGAAGGGCGCATATCGCGTCAATTTTTCACTCCCCCTCCAACTGCTGGCGCACTCGCGTGCTGTCACGGCGAAGCCGGTACTCGAAGGCTTCACCGAGCGCGACATGGCGAAGTCGGGCGAGTTCAGCGTCCTGCTTCGCCCCGGCGAGGAGCCGCAGCGGGTCCGCCTCGCGGACGACAAAGATTTTCAGCCCGGCCCAATTCCGCGCTTCGCCGAAAACGACCTCCTGCCCAGCCAGCACGGCGCATTCCCCGGCAAACCAGGCCACGCGGATTTCGTGATGCTCAAAGCGGCGAAATGAGGGATGTCACCGCATTCCGTTACCCGCCGATACCCTGTGCGGTATGCTGCTTACCAGACTTTGAAGGAGTGGGGCATTGATGTGAAGAAGCCCGTGTTCCGCGAAGCAGTTCCGTAGAAATACCGATGAACACATCTTTGCATGGAAACAAAGTTGTCGGGAAACTTACTGGTCGCCGATGCTGTTGGACGACTTCAGAAGAGAAAGTCTGTAAGGAAACACCCCACCAATCTCGATTACCCATAATAAGTTGGAAAAACAGGTGATTCGTGGTCATGGCGGGCATTTTGGTTCGACTTCTCTATAGTCCGACACTCAACCGCTCACCAAGGAGTTGCCATGGCCGAAGAACATCCACCTGATTGGCCTAAGATTGTGGAGCGTCATGCGGAACGTGTTTTTCGCATCGCTTACCGTATCCTCGGCTCAGTTCATGACGCCGAAGATGTTTCGCAGTTGGTTTTTATCGAAGCCAAGAACGTTCAGGAAGCGGGGCCGATCCAAAGTTGGTCAGGGCTCTTTGCACGTTT
>JANOAY010000091.1:0-1891 GCA_031411375.1 Pedosphaera sp.
TCGGCACGATGGACGAAGGCTTCGAGGCGCTGACGCTGATGCAGACGGGCAAGAGCCGGCTGATGCCGCTCATCATGCTCGACCCGCCGGGCGCGGATTACTGGCACACTTGGGACCGGACGATTCGTGAGCATCTGCTGCGGAACAAACTGATCTCGGTGGATGACCTGCGCCTCTACGAATGCACCGACGACGTGGACCACGCGGTGAAAGTGATCACGAAGTTCTACCGCAACTATCACTCGATGCGCTTCGTGCATGACAAGCTGGTGATCCGTTTGCAGCACGCGCCGTCGGAGTCCGCCATCCAGGCGCTGAACGAGGATTTCGCCGACATCATGGTGGGCGAGAAAATTTGCGTGTGCGAGCCGTACATCGAGGAGCGGGAGGATGATCAATACCTGCACCTGCCGCGCATCTGTTTTGATTTCGACCGGCGGCACTACGGGCGGCTGCGGCAGTTGGTGGATGTGTTGAACACGTTGTAAGCGGGAATTTTTTAGCCACGGATGGACACGGATGAAGCGGCGTTCTTCCGGGGCGGGAAAATGGTCGTGGCTCGGTGAGGCAGATATCCGAGCGGTTTTTCATCCGTGTTAATCCGTGTCCATCCGTGTTTTATTTTTTCCGATCCCTCTGAAATCGGCCGCCCTACAAAACATTTCCGGCCCGACCGCCGTTTGCTCTACTCGCGCCATGCCAGTGCCGGTCATTTCCGTGGAGCAGATGCGAGCGTGGGAACGCGCCACTTGGGCTACGGGACAGACGGAGTCCGCCGTCATCGCGCGCGTGGGCGAGGCGCTGGCGCAGCACGCGCTCGCGCTGACGAAGCCTGACGATTCGATTCTCCTGCTCGCAGGTCACGGCCATAACGGTGACGACGTGCGCGCGATGGTGCCGCACTTGGTCGGGCGCGCAGTGAAGCTGCTCAACGTGGTCGATCCCTTAATCGTGCGGCCCGAGGTTGTCGGCGCATTGCAGGCCCGCCCCAATCTCGTCGTCGATGGCTTGTTCGGCCTCGGATTGAATCGCGAGCTGGCCGCCGCGTGGCAGGAGTTGATTCGCGCGGTGAACCGGTCGGGCGCGCGGGTGCTGGGGGTGGATGTTCCGTCGGGACTCGACGCGGTTACGGGTGAACCGCAACCCGTCGCCATCCAAGCCGCAGTGACCGTCACGATTGGTGCGCCCAAGCGCGGGCTGCTCGCGACTCACGCGGCGCAGCACGTCGGACGACTCGAAGTGGCAAGTGATGTGGGGCTCATCCCGTGCCCCATTTCAAGTGACCTTCAATGGACCGTGGCTGACGACTTCACCAACTTCCCGCCGCCGCGTTCCGTGGCCGGACACAAGGGAACTTTCGGCCACGCTGCCATCATCGCGGGCAGTCTCGGCTATCATGGCGCGGCGGTGCTAGCCGCGCGCGGCGCGCAGCGGGCACGGCCTGGACTCATCACCTTGTTCACGCAGCCGGAAGTTTATGCGCCCGTCGCGGCGCAACTTCAGGCGGTCATGGTTAGTCCGTGGCCGGACGCGGCGCGTTCGCATTCAGTGGAGAAGTTCACCGCGTTTCTTTTTGGCCCCGGACTCGCAGCGGAAACATTGCCGCCGTCCGTGCGAGAATGGTTCCGCCATCTTTGGTCGAACGATCCGCGCCCGGTCATCGCCGATGCCAGCGCGCTGGACTGGCTGCCAGACGGTGCGACACCGGCGGGCGTGTGTCGGGTCATCACGCCGCACCCAGGAGAAGCCGCGCGACTTCTGAAAAGCACGACAGAAGAAATTCAACGCGACCGCCTCGGCGGTCTGCGTGCGCTGTCGGAAAAATATGGCGGGTGTTCGGTGGTGCTGAAGGGGCGGCACACTTTGATCGGCAAGAACACTGGCGCAGGGT
>JANOAY010000092.1:0-2943 GCA_031411375.1 Pedosphaera sp.
CGCAAAGACGCGAAGGCGCAAAGGGGGAAAGTTGTTTGCGCGCTTGGCTCAAACCTCGTTGCTGGCATTGTCATATCCCGATTCTTCTTGGCGTCTTGGCGTTAAAAATTTCTTAACTCAATTTCGTGCCCCCAATTGGGCTTCACTTCAGCTCCCGGATCATCACATTCCGAAACCACGCCTCGTCCGAATGGTCGGTGAGCATGAGGTGGCCGGAAATTTTCTCGCCGAACTTCGCGGCGGTTTTGAATTTGCTCGCGGCCACGCCCTTCTTCACTTCGTCGCCGCCGAGTTCGTAGTCCAGCACCTTCGAGCCATTCAGCCAGTGCTCGACGTGGTTGCCTTTGATGAGCACGCGCGAGGAATTCCATTCGCCCACGGGCTTGAGCGGCTTGTTCTCCATCGGCGGCAGCACGTCGTAGAAGGACGCGGTTTGGCGTTTCGGACCGATCTTGCCGTCGGGATGGCCGGTGTCGTCCATCATCTGGTACTCGTGGCCGGGCGCTCCGGCACGCTTCTCAGTGACGAGATATTTCACGCCGTTGTTGCCGGCGGGCGCGATGCGCCACTCCCAGAAGAACTCGAAGTCCTCGAACGTGTTGGTGGTGATGATGTCGCCGCCGCGCACTTTGGCGAGTTTGTGGAGCAGGCCGTCCTCGACCTTCCAGCCTTCGCCGGGCGGCGTCTGTTTGCCGTACTGCCGCCAGCCGTCCAGCGTCTTGCCGTTGAAGAGCAGTTTCCACCCGGCGGCTTTTTCCTCGGCGGTGAGCTGGTTGAGTTCGGCGGCGTGAACGCAGACGGCGGTGAGGAGCGCGCCAAGAATCGAGAAGGCTTTCATGGGCCGCATGATTCGGTGACGCGGGAATTTTGCCAGCACGAATAACGTCGCCATGTAACAGGGGCGCATTTTGAAAGTCTTGCCGTCGTGCCACCGTAACGCCGGCTTTCCAGTCGGCGCTACGTCACTTCCGCTCCCACACGCCGATCACCGTCTTGCCCAGCGCGCCGAAGAGCAGCGGATCGAGGGCGCGGGAAACGGGAATAATCGTACGGTCCCAGAACAGAATCTGTTTCAGCGTGGGCAGGCTCTGGCGGAGCAGCAGGCGGTTCGCGAGCGAGGCGCAAAGGCCGACCGAGTCGAGGTAGAAACATTTCACCGGGCGCAGCGTGGGCGGTGTCGCGGCCAGCAAGGTGCGGCGCGAGTAGCGGCGGCAGTGGCCGATGGCTTTGTCGAACTCCGAGTAGAGCCACTGGTGCGCGGGCGAGAGGACGATGACGCGTCCGCCGGGGCGCAGCCGTTCCGCCGCGCGCGCGAGTTCCGCGCCGTCGTCGGGGATGTGCTCCAGCACGTCAATGTAGAGCAGTGTGTCGAACAATTCCCCGGGGGGCAGATCGTCCACGGTGCCGGTGAGCACGCGACACGAAGCGGCGAGATTCTGGCTGGCGAGCGCGGCTTGCAGCGTGGCGATCAGCGCGCGGTCAGGTTCGAGGCACGTCCATTGGCCGAACGCGCGCGGACGCAGGAGCAGCGTGTTCGTGCCGAGACCGGCGCCGACTTCGAGCACGTCGCCGGTGAGAAAGGGCGCGAGCTTCCGGCTCCAGTAATTTTTCCAGTTCGTGGCGTGGGCGAAGAGGCCGAGTTCGCCGCCGACGTAATTGAAATCATCCGGCCCGGTCATAATCGCTGGTCACGTCGCCGATAAAAAAACGGTAATCGCGCACGGGCAGGAAGGTGAGGTTGTTGCGGTTGAACAGCACGGAGAAAGTCAGGCCGACCACGAGCGTGAACAGTTGCAGCGCGAGGATGAGCAGCAGTCCGGCGGCGGACGTCGCCCAGCCGGGAATGGCCAGCGGCGTGCCGAGCCGGCCGGCCGTGACCACCACGACGAGCGCGAGACTCAACGCCATCAGCGCGCCGATCCCGAGCATGAGCCGCACGCCCACCGTCTCGGCAAACACGGACATGGCGCTCAAGCCGTGGACCACGAGGCTGACGAAATTGAGCTTTGATTGCCCGGCCAGACGCGGCGCGCGCGCCGTGGGCAGGAAGGCTACGGGCAGACGCACTTTGAACACGGTGGCCGCGTAGTGATTCCACAAATCGGACGCCACCGAGAGCGGGCCGAGATGCGCGCGCCCGAGGATGCTGAAGTTGCCGACCTTGACCGCGAGGCCGGTGAGCATCCGGTGCAGCACGCGGTAGGCTTGATAGCAAAGGCGGAAGGTGAACCGCTCCGAGCGGCGCGCGCGCTCGGCGAAGACAACGTGCGTGCTGTTCAGCTCCAGAAATTTTTGAATCAGACGCGGCACGTCCTCCGGGCTGTCCTCGCCGTCCGCGTCCAGCACGAGCACCGCGTCGCAGTCACGTTCCGCCGCGAGGAAGGAAAGCCCGATGGCGATGGCGCGCTGGTGGCCGAGATTGCGGCGCAACCGCAGCCGCTCGACGCCGCGCAAAGTCTTCAAAGGCTCGGCGAGGAACGGCGCGGCGGGCTGGCTCGGCGAGCCATCATCAATCAAGAGCACGCGGGCCGTGACTGGGGCGGTGGCGAGCGCGGCGTCCAGTTTTTGAATCATCAGCCGCGCGCACGGCCAGTCATCGAAGACCGGCATGAGCAGAACGAGTTTGAGCGGCGGCGCTTGCATCTGTTGAACGGGCGGGGCGCATGGTTACGAGGCGAGAGCGGGCAAGCCAAGGAAAAGGTGCGCGGTGGGTAGCACAGGCAACCTGCCTGTGCCGCCGGGCTACCAGCCCGGCGGAAGGGTGAGTGCTCCGTTTCCCAGCGATACGTTGATTGGCCACTGATGCTCCCTCTCATTCCGCTGGGCAGGTTGCCCAGCGGAACGGGCTGGTAGCCCGTTCTACCCGTTGCACAGACAGACTCTCAGAGCGAAGGCTGCCCCACTATCACTGCCCCGTCGCGGGCGCCGCCATCTTCTCGGCCT
>JANOAY010000093.1:0-5324 GCA_031411375.1 Pedosphaera sp.
CGAGCAGCGCGTAGAAACTGGTCAGCGACGACGCGATGAATTTGCCCAGCACCACGTCGTAGCCGCGCAGGTCGGTGAGGAAGAGCAGGCCGAGCGTGCCTTCGCGTTTCTCGGCGCTCAGGCAGTCGGCGGTGTGGCGCAAGCCTTCGAGCACGACGAAAGGAAACGCCAGCCACGCGAGCACGGTCATCATCCCCTGGCCGACGGCGCCGGGCGCGACGGCGGCCATGAACATGAGCACGAACATGGCGATGGCCGTGGCGATGAACGCCGCCGCGCCGCGCACCCAGTACGTGGAACGCCACCGCGCGCGTTCGCGCAGTTCGCGTTCGACGATGGGGAGAAAGGTCATGAGGCGAGAATTGTGGAGCCACGGATGAAACACGGATAGATCACGGATTTTTTAAGACCGCCTTTCCGTTCCGTCTTCCATCCGTGTTTCATCCGTGGCTAAAAATTATTTGGAAGGTTCTACGGCGGTTCTGCTCACCCACCGCCGCCAGAAGGGAACGCGCAGTTCCGAGCGGTCGAGCGCGCATTCGCGGAACTGCGCGCGGAGATTTCGCAGCGAGATCAGCGCGAGCAGCAGGCTGTTCACGCCGCCGATGACGAACCACACGCCGAGGAAAAACATGCCGTCCCAATGGCTCGGCAGTTTGATGCGGAACACTTCGTCGAGAATCGCCACCACTGCGCCGAACATGCCGAAGAGCGCCCACGGAATGAGGCACACGCGCACGATGGCGATCAGCCCGGCCTGTGTGGGCTTGCGGTTCTTGAGGCTCATCCACATGGCGAGCAGCGCGAGTGCGGCGAGGTCGAGGACGAACATGCCAAGTCCGGCGAGCCACATGGCGATCCATTCGTGGCGGTCGTTGGCGCTGTAAGAATGTTTGAGGCCCAGCGCGAGGAAGAGAATGTCCATGACGCAGACGAGCGCGGCGGCGGCGCCGAACTGGCGGAGCAGCGCGAGCCATTGGCCGCGCAGGATTTCTTTCACGCTGAGCGGCGTGCAGAGGAGCAGTTCCAGCGCGCCGCTGCGGCGGTCGAGGCCGAGACGGCGCGAGGCTTCCATGGCGATCCAGCATTTGAAGAACGAGTGGAGCGCGAGCGCGGTCATCAGGTAGGTCCCGGGATCGAGCCAGTCGCGCTTGGCGCGGGCGAGTCCCACGACCCAGAGCACCGCGCCTGCGCCGAGCCAGAGCCAGACGAGCGCGACCTTGAACCGCTCGCGCGAGGCCAGCCAGTAGAAGGGATTGATCTCCAGCAGGCGGCGGCGGAACAGCTCGCGTGTGTCAGAGGGGCCGGCGGTGAGCAACTGCCATTGCTCGCGGCGGCGCAAATTTTTTGCGGACGCGGATTTGTCCTGCCAGACGCGCGGGAGGATGAAGGTGGTGAGGAGCAACGCGAGCCAGCCGATGGCGTGCGTGCCAGCCAGCGTGGGATAGAACCAGTTGAATTTAACTCCGCGCAGCATCTGGTTGTAAGTCTCATCGAAGGCTAACACGCAGGTCACGCCGGGGCAGAAAAGCATCAGGGGGAAAGGATCATCTTTGAACAGGAGAATCAGTGGATGGTCACTGGGCATTTGATTGGCGATCCAAGCAATTAGCGCCGGCCAGCCCGCCGTCAGCAACGCGACGATGAGCAGCGACAGGCCGATGGATTTGCGTTCGTCCTTGCACATGGCAGAGCAGAGCAGGCCGATGGCGAGCGAGATGAAAAGATTGTTCAAGCACACCAACACCACGCGCCAGAATTCGGCGAGCGTCACGCCGCCGAGCAGCAGCGGGATCGCCATGACGGGGAAAATCGCCAGCAAGCCATACACGGCGGTGACGGACGAGGCGGCGAGTTTGCCGAGCACGATGTCGTAACTTTTCAGGTCGGTGAGGAAGAGAAGGCCGAGCGTGCCCTCTCGTTTCTCCTCGCTCACGCAGTCCGCCGTCCAGAGCGCGCCCGCGATGAGCGCATACACGTAGGCCACGACCGAGAAGGTGACGAAGAGCGCGAGTCCGGTCTCGCGCGGCGACTGGCGCATGACGATGGCCCACGCGAACGAGCCGACCACCACCGCGAGCAGCGCAAATGTGAAGCGCGTCCAGTAAGTCGCGGCGCGGCGCGAGGCCACGCGCAGTTCCCGGGCGACGATGGGGAGCAGCGTCATGCTTCAGCGCAGTGAAAAGGATCGGCGCGCGAGATTCACGCGCAAACGCTGGAGCAAGAGGACGGCGAGGAGAAGTTGCACCGGTACGGAGACGAAAAGGGATGGAGGAATCAAGGTTCCCCCGGCGAAGGACGAAAGCACCGTTTCACGCAACAGCATCCAGATGACGTGTGGCACGGCGAAGCAAACCGCGAGGGTCAGCAACCATGCGAGCAGGACAAAGCGGTTCTGCAGCGAGAAGTAGAGTCCCACCACCGGCACAATGAAATAGGCGACAGTGAATTCGATCAGTTCCACCGGACGCCAGCTCGGCATCGCCGTGGAGAGATAAATCACCACTGCCATCCACAACAAAAACGTGGGCAGGAACTGGCTCCACAATCCGCGCAACCGTCCGCTGATGATTTGCCGCTCGGACAATGGCGTCACGAGGATGAGTTCCAGCGCGCCCGTCTCGCGCTCGCGGCGGAAACTTCCTGCCGCCACGTAGGCGATGCTGATGAGCAGCATCCACATCAGCGGATTGAATTCGCCGGGACGCATCGCGGAGCCGCCGTAGGTCAACGTGGTCGCGAAGGAACCCATCACGGCCAGCCAGACCCACGACATGATGCGGCCGGTCACGCGGCGTTTCTCCAGCCAGCCGATGGGATTGCGCTCCAACGAGCGGCGCATCCACGCGCGGAAAACTCCGGTGAGGAAGACGGGCGAGAAGAAGAATTTCTCCGTCTCAGTCTGTCGTTTGGATTTGGGTTTGTCCTGCCAGTTGCGGCGCAGGAGCAGCGCGGCGAAACACGCGGCGAGCAGGGCGAGGAGAAATGAGAGCAGGGGAACGAACACCGTGGTGTTGATAAAAGACGCCTTCATGCCCGGCAGCGCGCCTGGAGCGAAGGAGAGCGCGAAGAGGTTCCACGTCGTGACGACACCGGCTGCGAAAACATATAACGGCTGGCCGTTGATCTGATTCATTTTCAACCACGCTTGGGTGAGAGTCGCCGCAACCAGCGCGCAGAAAACAAAATGGGTCAGGAAACTCAGCGTGAGCGCCAACCCCACCGCGCCCGCTCCGCGCCTTGAAATTGCCGACGCCATCAACCCCGCCGCCAGCGCGCAACAGATCGATCCCAGCGCGACGCTGACCGAGAAAATAATTTCCTGCGACGGCACCCCGCCCATCAGCACCGGCACGGTCATGATTGGCACCACGGACAGCCAGAGCGTGAGCGCGAGCAGGCCCGCCGCCGCGCCCTTCGCGAAGACGATGGCGCGCGCGCTGAGATTGGTGAGGAAGAGCAGGCCGAGCGTGCCCTCGCGTTTCTCACGGCTCAACGTGTCGGCGGTGAGCATGGGCACGATGATCCAGATCGCGGCCAGCACAACCCAGTGGAGGAGGAGAAAGATTTCGTGTCCCACGCGCGCCGGACTGGTGAAGGCGAAGCGCGGTTGAATCATCCAGTAGGCGATGGCCGCCAGCACCGCGCCCGCCGCCAGCAGACGGAGCCAGTAAGTCGTCCAACGCCGGGAGCCGGCGCGCAGCTCGCGGAGAATGACCGGCCACATCGCGCGCTGTGTATGGCAAAACGGAGCGCGGGTTTGCAACCGCAGCAACGTGAAACGGAGAACGGTGTCCGCAAGTTCTCACACGCTCGTGCTTGCGGGTGTTGCTGCGGGTTGCAAACCCGCGCTCCGCATTCTTCAAGAAATCCATTCGCCTAAATCACCGTCGGCTGCTAACGCTCAGTCAAAGGAACCAACATGCCACTCATTGCCTGTCCCGAATGCGGTCGCGAAGTTTCCACGGCGGCCAAATCTTGCCCCGCGTGCGGCTTTCCCGTGGCGGAGAAACTGCCCGCGCCCGTCGCCGCCAACCTCGCCAGCGACGAACTGCTCGCCGAAATCCGCCCCTCCTGGTGGGGCTACTTCTGGTGGCTATGTTTCGCGTGGCTCATCATCCCGCTGATCGTGGCGGCGGTGAAGCGCAGTGCGGTGGTGCTCCGCATCTATCGCCAGCGCATCACTCTCGAACGCGGCCTGCTCAACAAGTGCGAGCGGGAATTTTTCATGCGCGACGTGCGGGCCATTGACATCGATCAGTCGTTCTTCGGGCGCATGGTCGGGGTCGGGGACATCACTATTTCCACCGCCGCGTCGGCGGATGGCACGGAGCGCGTGGAAGGCGTGCCGAACCCGCAGGGGATTCGCGACCTCATCATCGCGCAGCGGCAGGGGCAGTGATGGAGCGCGGGTTGGCAACCCGCAGCAACGTCCGCACTCGCGAGCGCGTCAGAACTTGCGGATACCGCTCTCCCTTTCACATTGCTGCGGGTTGCAAACCCGCGCTCCGTCAGCCCAGCAATGTCTTCGCCTTTGCCAGCGCCTCGTCCACCTTCGCGGCATCCTTGCCGCCGCCGCGGGCCTGGTCGGGTTTGCCGCCGCCCTTGCCGCCGACGATGGGGGCGATGGCCTGGATGATTTTTCCGGCCTGCACTTTCGCGGTGTATTCCGGCGAGACGCAGGCGATGAGCGTGACTTTGTCGTCCGCGCCGCCGCCGAGGACGATGACGCCGGGGAACCGCCCCTTCAACGCATCGGCAATCGCCTGGAGGAAATCGCCGTCCGCGTCGCCGAGGTTGTGCGCGATGATGGGAATCCCGTTCACCGTCTGCGCGTGGATGAGCAGTTCGCTCGCGGCGTTCGAGGCGTTGCGTTGCACGGCGGTGCGCAAGGACTTCTCCAAATCCTTCTGCTGCGCGAGGAGCGCTTCAATTTTCTTCTCCAGCTCGTGGACGGGTGAATTGATCTTCCCGGCCACGTTGCGGATGAGTTGAAGCTGGCTGTTCGCCAGCGCGTAAGCTTCCAAGCCCGCGACCGCCTCGATGCGGCGCACGCCGGCGGCGATGGCGTTCTCGCCCACGATGCGGAAGAGACCGATCTCGCCGGTCGCGCGCGTGTGGGTGCCGCCGCAGAGTTCCATGGAATAACCATTCAACTCGCCCGCCTTCCCGCCCACCTGCACGACGCGAACCGTGTCTCCATACTTGTCGCCGAAGAATTGCATCACGTCCTTGCGGCTCTTCACGTCGGCGTGGGGGACTTCGGTCCAGCTCACGAGGGCGTTCTCGAGGATGCGTTCGTTGACGAGCTTCTCGATTTCGGC
>JANOAY010000094.1:0-6559 GCA_031411375.1 Pedosphaera sp.
ATTCCGAACTCACATTGGCGGCGCGGTGTTGGCAGTCGTGATCGTGGTGGCGCGTGCTGCGGATGACGATGGCTGGTTCGCCTTCAACCCTGCGCCCGATCCATTCACCGAGAGCGCCATTGATCTGCGCGGGTTGAACGAAAAGTTTGCCGGTGAACACGGCTTCATCGCGGCGAAGGGCGACGAGTTTGTTCACTCCGCGAATCAGGAACCCGTGCGCTTCTGGGCCATCAACGGGCCGTCGAGCGCCAGCGCCGACGAGATGAAAAAGACCGCGCGCAAGCTGGCGAAGTACGGCGTGAACCTCGCGCGGATGCACAGTGCGATGTTCGACAAGAACGGCAATGCCGACTTGAAGAAAGTCGCGAAGACGCAGGAAGCCGTGGCCGCGCTCAAGGCCGAGGGCATCTACTCGCACTTCTCGATTTACTTCCCGCTCTGGATGACGCCGCCCGCCGATCACGCCTGGCTCAAGGGCTACGATGGCAAGAAGCACCCGTTCGCCGCGCTGATGTTCAACCCGGAGTTTCAGGAGCATTACCGTTCGTGGTGGAAGGCGTTGCTGCTGACGCCCGACGCGGACGGGCGCAAGCTCGTGGATGAACCAGCGGTCTTCGGCGTGGAAATTCAGAACGAGGACTCGTTCTTCTTCTGGACGTTCAACCCCGATCAGATTCCCGCCGCGCAGATGGAAATTTTGGAGACGCAATTCGGTGCGTGGCTGAAAAAGAAACATGGCTCGCTCGAAGCCGCCGTCGCGAAATGGAACGGGCAAAAAGCGAAGCGCGATAACTTGGCGGCGGGCCGCGTCGGGTTCCGTCCGCTCTTCAACATCTTCACCGAGAAGTCCGCGCGCGACCGCGACACGGCGCAGTTCCTCTTCGAGACGCAGCAGAACTTCTACGCCGAGACGGTGAAATTCCTTCGCTCGCTTGGCTTCAGAGGATTGATCACTCCATCGAACTGGGCCACGGCCAGTCCCGAAGTTTTTGGCCCGCTGGAGAAGTGGAGCTACGCGACCGGCGACTTCATTGATCGCCACGGCTACTTCGGCGTCACGCACAAGGGCGAGAATGCCGAATGGTCCATTCGCAACGGCCACACTTACACCGACCGCAGCGCGCTGCGTTTCGAGAACAGCACGCCGGGCAAGCCGAAGCAGTTCGTGCATCCCGCGATGGACATCACTTACGCCGGCAAGCCTTCGATGATTTCCGAGACGACGTGGAACCGCCCGAACCGCTACCGCAGCGAAGCGCCGCTCTACTTCGCGGCCTACGGCGCGTTGCAAGGCTCGGACGCCATCGTCCACTTCGCGCTCGACGGCGTGCAGTGGTCGGTGAAGCCCGGCTTCTGGATGCAACCGTGGACGCTGATGGCTCCGTCGCAAGCCGCGCAGTTCCCCGCCGCCGCGCTCATCTATCGTCGCGGTTTGATCAAACAAGGCGAGGTGCTGGCGAAGATCGATTTGAACACGAACGACTTGCTGCAACTGAAAGGCACGCCGCTGCCACAGGACGCGAGTTTCGATGAACTGCGTTTGAAAGATGTTCCGCAAGGAACCGAAGTGAAACCCGGTCAGCGCATCGATCCGCTCATTCACTACGCAGGCCGAGTGGAGGTGAACTTCACTGGTGCGCCAAGCAAGACCGCCTTGAGCGATTTGAAACCGCTAGTGGATCGCACGGTGAAAACCGTGCGCAGTTCCACGCGCGAAGTGGCGCTCGATTATGAGAAGGGCTTGCTCACCATCAACTCGCCGACGGCGCGGGGACTCAGTGGGAATCTCAAAGCCGCTGGAGCCGTGGCGCTGAACGATCTCCGCATTGAATCCGAACTCGACAACGGCCACATCATCCTCGTCTCGCTCGATGGTGAGCCAATCAGCAAGTCGAAGCGGATGCTGCTCCAGATAATGTCCGAGGAAAAGGCGAGCGGCTTCGCCACCGAGGACGCGGGCGGCGGCGTGAAGAAGATCACGAACATCGGCCGCGACCCGTGGCGCGTGAAGAACCTCCAAGGCAGCGTGAAGTTCAACAATGGAGCCGCGCTGAAAATCCAGCCGCTCGACTTCAACGGGTACCCGACTGGCCGGGCCCAATCCACGGCGGAACTGACGCTGGCCCCGGCGACGATTTACTACCTGCTGACGCGCTGAATGGATCGGAGGGAAAAATGATTAACCACGGAAGACACGGAAAACACGGAATGAAAACTTTCCCTTTCCGTATTTTCCGTGTCTTCCGTGGAAAAAAATTCTTTCACCGGATAATCCGCTCAATCTCCACGCCGGGATAGTGGCCAAAGTTGATGAGCAACCCGATCCGGTAGCCCGTTGCTTTGAGGTAGTTGTGAACCTGCGCGCGACAGGTCTTGGTCAAGTCGTTGATGGCTTTCAATTCCACGACGATCTTGCCAAAGCAAATCAGGTCGGGCTGGTATTCCGAGCGCAGCCTCCTTCCCTTGTAGGCGAGTTCGAGAGTCGGCTTGGGAACAAACAGCATCCCCTGCATTTCAAACTCGATCTCCAGGCATTCCTGATAGGCCGCTTCGAGAAAACCGCAGCCCTTCTCCTTGTACACCTCAAAGCACGCGCCGCGAATCGCGAACGTCTCGTCCCGATAGAGCATTTCGTTGTCGTTCATAATTGTTTTCTGAAATGAACCACGGAAGACACGGAAAACACGGAATGAAGAATTTCCCTTTCCGTGTCTTCCGTGTTTTCCGTGGTCAATCCTCACTTCTTCTTCGCAGGCGGCGCGGCATTCCCCGCTTCGAGCTTCTTCTTCAACGCATCGAACTCACGTCGGAGGTCGCGGTTCTGGCGCTGGAGTTCGATGACTTCGCGGCGGACATCGCCAGCCTCAAGCGTTCCCTTGCGGTTGGCGCGGATGGTTTCGATGGCGCGTTCGGCGGCGGTGCGGACGGGCGTGTTCTTTGCGCCGCTGGTGAAGCGTTCCAGGATCGGAACGGCCTTTTCATCCCGCAGGGCGCCGAGTGCGTTGAGCGCGGCGAGCTTCACGTTCTGGCGGGTGTCGTTGGCGAAGCTGGCGAGGAATTCACGCGTGCCGTCCTTGTTCTCCTCGTCGCGGGAGAGTTGGGCGAGCACGCCGAGACCGTTCGCCAGCGTGCGGCTGCCGACTTCGGTCTTGCGGCGTTCGAGGGTGGCGCGGAGCGGTTCGAGGTAATACGGATCGTTCTGGGAGCGCATCGCGTTCATCGCGGTGTCCATCAGATGATGCCGGAAGGAATTCGTGTTCAGGAAATAGACCAGCATGCCGCGCACGTTCGTGCCGAGCGGCACGAGCGCGCTGACGGCGGTGCCGACGATGTCCGGGTTTTTCTCCGAGCCAATCACCGTCCGCGCGAGTTCAAACGCCGCCGGGCGATAGAACGCCGTCGCGTCGCTCACCACCTGCTTGCGCACGCGGGCGTTGCTTTGCTTGAGGGAACCTTTCAGCGCCTCGAAAGACTCATCGCTCTGCATCGCGCGCAGGCCCTTCGACGCGGCGATGCGGACGGGCCAGAAATCATCGGTGTTCAGCGCGGTCTTGAGTTTCGCCAGCGCGTCGCCGTCGCGGCGTTCGGCGAACTGCTCGGCGGCAACGTAGCGGCCGATGGCGTCCGACTTGTCGGCGAGTTGCGCGGCGAGCATCGCGCCGGGCGGACGGAAATTAATCACGCCGAGCACGCTGATGTTCGGGTCCACGCGCACCAGTTCGGGCTGCGCTTCGAGCGGGATGTAGAAATCTTCCGCGCGATCTTTCACCGTCAGCGTCTTCTCCACCACGCCCGACTTGAGTTTGAACTTCACCGGGAGCGGCACGTTGAAGAGCGGCACGTTCTCGCTCACGGCCTGCGTTTGGCGCACGGTGAGCTTCACCATCTTCGTGCGCTCGTCCCAACTGTAGTCCACGTCCAGGCGCGGGAAGCCGGTGTGATAAACCCACTGGTCAAAGAATTGATCAAAGGAGCGGCCCGACAGTTCCTCGACCACGGCGCGCAAATCTTCGGTGACCACCAGGCCGAACTTGTGGCGCTCCACATACGTCTTCACGCACTGGCGATACAGCTCCGGCCCGAGATTGTTCCGCAACATGTTCAGCACCCACGAGCCTTTGCCGTAGGCGAAGTCATCGAACTGATTTTCCGCCGTCTCGTATTTGCGCCAGACGATGGACTTCGCGAAATTCGTCGTGGACGTGAGCGACTTCCGGCCCTCGTGCAGTTGGTAGAGAAATTCGTCGCGCCCGTCCTTGTGCTCCACGTAGAGCAAATCGTAGAAGCTCGCGAAGCCCTCGTTCAGCCAGAGATGGCTCCAGTCCTTGCAGGTCAGCAAATCGCCGAACCACTGGTGCGCCAGCTCGTGCGCGACGAGGCCCTGGCTGCTGCGAAGATTCTCGAACGACTTCGGGAACAGCGTGTTGATGTTCAGCGTGGTGAGCGTGGTGTTTTCCATGCCGCCCCAGTGATAATCATGCAGGCAGACCTGATCGTATTTGTCCCACGGATACGGCACGCCGATTTCCTTCTCGAAGAACTCCATCATGTCCTTGGTGCCGTTGAAGGAATTTGCCGCGTGCTCGGACTCCGTGGTGGGCGTCCAGAACTTCATCGGGATTTTCCCGTGCATGTCCTCCAGCGCCTTGAATTTTCCCGCCACGAGACAGACGAGGTAATTCACCATCGGCTTGTCTTGCAGCCAGCGCACGGCCATCAGGCCGTCTGCGCCTTTCTCCTCCGAGACCTTGCGGCCATTCGCGAGCACCACGATGCCTTCCGGCGCGTGGCAGATCATTTCCACGGTGAACTTCTCGTTCGGATAATCGTAGGAGGGATACCAGAACCGCGCCTCGTGCGGCTCGCCCTGCGTCCAGATGTGCATGTCCTCGGCCTTATAGCCAAGCTCCGGCGTGCGGAAATACAGCCCGCGCTCCGGCTCGGCGGAATAATTCACCGTCACGCTCGCCTCTTTGCCGACGGGAACAGCCTCGGCAAATGTGACGATCACTTTCTCCTCGGCGATCTGGTAGCCAAGAATCTTCTCCGTGGAAGTGACCGACGCGACGGCGAGATTCACCGCGTCGAGCTTCAGCTCGGCGAAAGGTTTGGCAATGGGCTTGAACTTCCACGTCGCGCTGCCGCTCACGGTGCGTTTCACGAAATCCGGCGTCACGTCCAGCGTCAGGTGCAGGATGTCCACCTCACGGTCGGGAGCGTATTTGCGGTAATCGGCGGAATCCACCGCCGCGCACGCCGTGGAAAACGGCAGGGCCAAGGCGAGCAGCGTGAGACAAAAAGTTTGGGCCAGAGCACGAGAAGACTTCATGGCCGCGAAATCAATCAGAACGCCGGGGAAAACCAAACAAGAAACTGTTTCCAACATGCGAGGTTCAATTCGCGTCCTGCCCTGTTGAAGCAAAACACCCGCGCAACATTGCTGCTGCGCGGGTGCCACCCAAACAACCAAACGGTCGGTGACAGGAAATTACTTCGGCGCGACTTCCAGCGTTTCTGCCGTGGTGTGCATCGCGTCGCCGGTGTCGGCCAGCGTGAGGCCGGGCGGCGGCGGCACGAGTTCGCGGTCGTGCTCGTGACCGGTGGTGGTCGTGGTCGCGTTCACGGTCGCCGGTTCGTCCGTCTTGTGGAATTTCACGCTCACGATCTTGCTGATGCCGTGTTCCTGCATCGTCACGCCGTAGAGCACGTCGGCCATGCCGATGGTGCGCTTGTTGTGCGTGATGATGATGAACTGCGAGTGCTCGATGAACCGCTGGAGCACGCGCACGAAGCGGTTGATGTTCGTCTCGTCGAGTGGCGCGTCCAGCTCGTCCAGCACGCAGAACGGGCTGGGCTTCACCTGGTAAATCGAGAACTGGAGTGCGACGGCCGTCATGGTTTGCTCGCCGCCGGAGAGCAGCGAGATGGTCTGCAATTGCTTGCCGGGCGGGCGCGCGACGATGTCGATGCCGGACTCCAGCACGTCGTTTTCGTCGGTGAGGATGAGGTCCGCCTTGCCGCCGCCGAAAATCTCCACGAACAGGTTGCGGAAGTTCTCGCGAATTTGCAGGAAGGTCTGCATGAACATTTCCTTGGTCTGCGTGTTGATGCGGTTGATCACTTCCATCAGTTCCGTCTTGGCCTTCACCAAGTCGTCGTACTGCGTGCTCAGGAAGGTGTGGCGCTGCTCGGTCTCCTCGTATTCCTCGATGGCCACGAGGTTGACCGGGCCCATTTCATCAATGCGCTTCTGCATCTCGCCGACCTGGCTGGAGATGGCGTCCCAGTCCGTGCCCGCGCCGCTGGCTGCCATTTCCTCGGGGCTGAGCGTCTGCACCTTGGCCTGGCCTTCGTCGGCGTAAGTGATGGTGATGCACTCGCTGCGGATGTCATCAATGCTGACCTGATACTTCTGCTGAATGCGCTCGCGCAGGTTCTGCACGCTCATGTTCTTCTGCGCGAGTTCCACGTCGATGGTGCCGCGTTGCTGCTGGAGCGACGTGAGCCGCCCGCGCTGGCCGCGCAGGTTTTCCTCGCGCGTCGAGACATCGGCATCCAC
>JANOAY010000095.1:0-9195 GCA_031411375.1 Pedosphaera sp.
GCGGAAACTCAGGTTTGAAGGCGACATCTCCAAGCTCAACGGCATCACCGAATCCACACGTCGCGACGACGAGTTGATTAACAAAACGTGGGGCAGCGCGCTCGGCATGACGCTTGTGGTCGCGCGCGGCACGACGCCCGAGGCCGCACTCCAGCAAAACGATCACGCCGCCGCCGTGCTCGCGCGCGACCCGAATGTCAGCGCCGTCTATTCGCTCGCGGCCGTGGCCCCGGCCGCAGCCACGCAGACGACGAACATCCAGCGCTGGCGCGAATTCTGGACACCGGCCCGTCGCGCGGCCTTGCGCGACACGTTGCAACAAGTCGGTGGCGAACTCGGCTTCCGCCCCGACGCCTTCGCGAAGTTTTGGTCGAACGTGGAGAACGATCCCGCGCTACTCACGCTCGACGCCTTTCGTGGCACGCCGCTGGAGCAGGCGTTGAACGAACGCGTCGCGCTCGGCACGAACGACCACGCCATCAGCACGCTGGTGAAGTTAAAGGACCGCTCGAACGTGTCCGCGTTGCGCGCCGCGCTGCCCGGGCAAATCGTTCTCGACCACAAGGCCTTCGCGGATCACATCGCGGGCATCGCGAAGACCGGCCTGGTGCGCTTCGCGTTGTGGACCGCCCTCATCGTCGGCGCGCTGCTCTACTTGACGATGGCCTCGACGGAACTGGTGCTCGCGACGCTGGTGCCCATCGGCGTCGGGCTGTTCTGGACGTTCGGTTTGATGGCGTGGCTCGGCGTGCCTATTGATCTGATGAACAGCGTGTTCGTCGTGTTCATCATCGGCGTGAGCGAGGACTACAGCGTGTTCCTCGTGACGAGCCGGCTGGATGAATGGCGCGGGCAGTCCGAGCGCATCGCGGCCACGAGCGCGTCCGTGCTCATCTCGGCGCTGACCACGATCTTTGGTTTCGGCGTGATGGTCATCGCGCAGCATCCGGTGCTCTTCTCCGTGGGCAGCACGGTGCTGCTCGGCATGGCCTGCGCGTTCACCTCCACGCTCATCCTCACGCCGATTTGCATGGACCTGCTGCTCTTCAAAGATCCGCCGCGCGGCGCCCCGCGCTGGTGGCATCCGCTCGGCACGGTGTGGGTGCTGATTCATCTCGGGGGCGTGCAGGTGCTGCTCTACTACGTGCTGCGGCCCATTTTGAAAATCTTTACGCCGCGGACCGCCGATGAAAAATTGCGCCGAGCCGTGCGCTGGTGCGGTCGCGGCGTGGTGAAGGGCCTGCCCTTCGGCAAACTGGAGTTCCAAAACATCACCACCGAAACATTTTCCCCGCCGTGCATTGTCATCAGCAACCACCAGTCCGCCGTGGATGTGATGCTCATGGTCAGCCTGCCCGCTGACGTGCGGCAGACGGCAAAGAAGCGCGTCTTCGACGCGCCCATGCTCGGCATCGGCTGCAAACTGTGCGGGCACGTCATGGTCGAGCCGAACGATCCGGCGAAGACCTTTGAGCGCTGCCGTGCGCGGCTGGCCGAGGGCGCGAGCGTGCATTTTTATCCCGAAGGTACGCGCTCCCGCGACGGTTTCATTGATCGCTTCCATCGCGGCGCGTTTGAACTGGCCATCGAGTTGCAGCAGGAGATTTTGCCCGTCGTCATCTGCGACTCGAACACCGCCATGCCGCGCGACGCCTACTGGTTCGAGCCGTTTCACACCACCGTGCGCGCGTGGCCGCGCATCACGCCGCAGAACTTCGACTACGGACAAGGCGTCGTGCCGCTGATGAAGCACTGCGAGGCCATCGTGCGCGAGGCGCTGCAAAAGCAGCTCGATGAAATCAACACGCCGCGCGTGGTGCGCCGCAAGGTCGGACGCCTCTACCGCTACCAGGGAAAGCTCGTCGAGCAGTTCGTGTTTTGGAAAATGAAGACCGACCCGGTCTTCGCCGCGCTGGACGCCGTGGTGCCGCGCCGGGGCTTCGTGCTCGATCTCGGCTGCGGCTACGGGATGGCCACGCACTGGCTCTCGTGCTTCACCGACACGCGCACGTTTCTCGGCGTGGACTACGACGAGGAAAAAATTCGCGTGGCCCGCCGCACCGCGCCCGATCATCCGCGCATCCAGTTCCAGGAAGGCGACGCGCTGAACTTCGATTATCCCGCGTGCGACGCCGTGCTGCTCCTCGACGTGCTGCACTACTGGGTGCCGGAGAAGCAGCAGATGATTCTGGAAAATGCCCGCCGCGCTCTGCGTCCCGGCGGCGTGCTCATCCTGCGCGACGGCGCGCGCGCGGAGAACGTCGCCCACCGCCGCACGCACTTCTTTGAAAAGCTCGCCACCCGCGTCGGCCACAATCGCACGCAGGAGGGCCTGCACTTCCAAACGCTCGCCGAGATCGAGGCGATGCTGAAGCGCGCGGGCTTCTCGAGTTGGGAACTCAACCGCGAAGCCGGGCGTGATTCCAATGTGATGCTGGTGGCGCGGTAAGAGTCAGCGAAGGCTGATTCAACAGGCAGTGATGATGCCCAACTCCAGAGCCTGCGCGCAAATCTTCGGGCCAATCTGCTTTTTAAGCTCCTCGATCTGCGCCAGCCGTTCGCCTTCCAGCCCGGCTTCGACGAGGCATTTCTTGATCTGCCACCAGCCCGCGTCCCAATGCTCGACCTTGTATTTCGCGGTCGGCAGGTCTTTGAAATTCTCGAAGAAAGCTTTGTAGATCGCGCGCGCCAGTTCCAAAAGCTCCTCACTGGCGGCGTCCAGTTTTTGTCCCGACAACCAATCCGCCATGAAGCGGTCGGCGGCGTCCTGTGCCAAAGAGCGCACGATGTCGGAGTCGGCAATTCGCCACTTCTTCAGCGTGGATGTTTTGAACGGGAAGAAGTGATTGATGATCTGAAAGGTCTGCCCCTTGTAGGCGACGTTGCGCAAAGAGGCGGTCTGGTTCGAGTCCGCGAAGAGGTTCCACACCGCGCACTGCCGCACATAGCTCGCGCCCGGCTTGCGGTCAGGCTGGAGAAACTGGTCCCGATCATTCAGCCAGCTTTTCTTCACGCTTTTGCGTACCGCGTGGACAACCATCGCCTGTTCAAAATTTTCCGGCACGATGGACAGCGCGCCCGCGCTGACGTACGGCCCGGAAAGCAGCGCCACGTTGTTGTAGTTCTGCACGTCGTTACCCTTGCACATGAGTGACGCGAGAAATCCCTTCGCCACGCGGTCACGCACGTCTTCGTTACCGCCCTTCACGGTGATGGCTCCGCCAAGCGGTGGGAAAATTTCCGTGGCCGGCACCCGCTCAATCCACTTGCTCAAGAACTTGTCGCGATGCTCGGCCACGAGGAGCTTGCGGCCAATTTTGCTCGTGTCGTCGTCCAGCACCGTCACTTCGAGCTTCTGCGTTTCGAGCTTCTTGGGCTTCGCCAAATCCCAGAGGAGGAAGCCGACGGGGAATGGATTCGCCGCTTGCGTGCCGGAGAAATTCGCGGACGAGAAAACAAAACCGTCCTTGAACGTGAACTGGAACACTTGGTCGCGGAACTTCTGGTCGTTGTTCGAGTTCACGTATTTCAACGTGGAGAACAGGCCGAGATGCGCCTGCTTGCCGGCGAATTCTTTGCGGATGCGGAAGAGGAACTGCGCGAACAGTTCCCGCGAGACTTCGCCGAGTCCGTGCTGGTGCATCAGCGGCTGAATCTTCGTCCCGCTCACGCCCTTTTTGCTTTCGCCGGAGTAGCCCGCCTTCTGCGACGTGGCGAAGGGCGGGTTGATGAAAATGATCCACTTGATGTCCGGGTCGTAGAGGTCGCGCAGCAGGTTGGCGGGCCGTTTGCACGGCGCATCGAAGAGCGAAGGACTGTCGAACACGCTCTCCACGTCGTCGTTCAGGTAGTCGTATTGAAAGACCGTCGCGCCGGGGAACACGCGCTGGCAGTGCTGCACATCCTCGTGATGCAGCGTCGAGAGGTAGATACTTTTGTAAGCATCCGCCGGGAGAAACCATTCCAGATTTCCTGTGCCGGCGGACATGTCCCAGAGGCGGTAATTCTTCGTCCACCATTTCGGGCCGATGACTTTTTCGAGATAGCCGTGGGCCTTGCGCGCAAACGGGACGGGCGTGAAGAACTCGCCAGTGAAGCGGCGGATTGGCTCGTCGGTGAGGCGGTCCACCTTGGCGAGAATGTTTCGGACGGTGGCGGGGTCGGTGACTTTCTCGTAGTTCGACCAGAACCATTCGTATTCTTTGGGCAGGATTTTCTTCGCGCGATCTTCTTTCTCACCGCCGGCCTTCTGCCCGATGTGAAAGATGACTTTGTTCTCCGTGCGGTCGTAAGTGGAACCGCCTAAGTGGATGTCGCACAGAAAGTAGCGCGAGGATTTCGTGCCGTTGCGAACGGCGTCCCCAAAGCACTGGTTCCAGTAAGCAAAGACTTCCTCGAAATTATCTTCCGTGATCAGCTTCTTCTCCCGGAAATCAAAGTCGAGCTGCTTGAGCCGGTGATGCGCGAGGCGTTCGTTGAACAGCTCGTATTCAGTTTCATCAAGCACGTCGAAAACTTTGATGCCTTCCGTCTCGGCCAACGCGGCGAGGTCGGCGACCAGCTTGCCGTCCGGCGTGCTGGGCGCGAGTTCCCAATCGTATTTGCTTTCGCTGCTGTAGAACTTGCGCCACTGGATGGTGTTTGTGAAAAAAGCCTGCCGCCCGTCCGCCACGCACAGCACCGGCGGAATCACCTTGTCCGCGTGGCCGAGGCGCAGGCGGCGGATGTAATACATGATCTGCGCAAGGACGGCGGCGCGGGCGTCCCGCTTTTGCAGGCTGCGGGAGAATTTGAACTCGAAGAAAATTTCCGGCGAATAGAGGTCGTGGCGGAACTCGGTGTCGTAATCCAGTCCGAAGTGCGCGGCGTAGGCGTGTTTGACTTCCTCCTCCGTCTTCGCCTTGAGCAGCGCCTTGCTGAAGCTGGAGAAGTTTTTAGCCATTCAAATCGCGGTGGGAATTAGCAGGCCAGGGAAGAGAGTGCGAGAAGGAAACGCGGGCCGACAAACTCGCCGTTATTCCGCTCAGGAATATCTCATTTCCCGCATTTCCATCGCTGCTAAGACCCCATAGCGGCGATGGGGACGCAGGAAGTCTGAGACGGGACGCGCTCTCCCCGCGTGCGCACGCGGGCGCGTCGCGGCTATGGTCTCCTAGCGGCGACCGGAACGCTCCCCCTCTTTTGTCGGAGGCATCCCTGTCGCCGCTTGGGAGCCATAGCGGCGATGGATAAGCGCCCGGACAAACCGAGATCGCTGGTCGCCCGCCGCTACGGAGGCCTAGCAGCGATGAACTGGCGAGCGGTTGCGAGGAAAATGCTCTCCGGAGCGATGTTTTGGGCAGAAGTCGAGGTGGCAGGGCGCGCATTCCCTCACCTTGCGAGGCACGAGTGAGGAGAGGGTTAGGGAGAGGAGCCGGTCGAGGAAGATTTCAGCCTGTGGTGTGGCTGGGCTTCCTCCTCTCCCCAGTTCTCTCCTCCGTTTCACGGAGGAGAGGGAGTCGGAGGCGCTCAGGAAAGCGGTTATCTTTTTTCCGCCGTGTGCCGAAGTAGAGGGCATGAACTCCATTGCCTTGCATACTCGCAATCTGGTGCCCAAAGCGCTCGTCCCGCGCATGCGCACGACTTTTAACGTGATGGCCAAGAACCACGCCGTCTTTCCCGACTACGAGGAGGTGTCGGCCAAGGCCCGTGAGGACTGCGCCGCGCTGGAGGAGGGCTTGCAGCAGATGGCCGCGCTGGAAGCGGAGTTGAAGCGGGTGCGTCTGGCGGTGCGACAACAGCTTTTCCCGCGCGCCGTGCGTTCGTATCAGGGCTTGTCCGGCACGGTGGCGAGGCGCGCGCGCGGAAGCAAGGCCGTGATTGAAGGGGCCGGCTTCCAAGTCCGCCGCCCGCGCCAGGACCAACGCACGGTGCCGCTGCCCCAGCCGGAAAAAGTAAAGATGACGAGCAGCACCGACGCCGGAAAAGCGGAGGTGCGCTGGCCCTGCGTGGCGGAGAAAACGTGCTGCGAGGTGCAAATCAACGACGGTCTGCAACCGGAGGGCTGGCGGTCGTACGACATCATCACGCGATCCAACTGCTCGTTGAACAATCTGCCTTCGGGCAAAAAAACCTGGGTGCGCCTGCGGGCCATCGGCAGCCGGCGGCGCAAGTCGCCGTGGAGCAATCCGGTGGGCGTGATGGTGGCTTGAGGCGGGGCGGGATGCGGAAGCAGGAGATGCTTCGGTCAATGATTCGGCCTCGGCGTGCCGTGGCCCTCTGCTTTTGTCAGGAGCGGGCGCGGAAATTTGCCGTCCAACGGGACATGAAAACTTGCCTGGCCTTCGTCTTGAACATTCGGCCCTTCAAAACCTTTCTTGCCGCCTGCGCGCTGCTGCTGCTCGCGGCGGCTCCGGCGCGCGCGGCGTCCGATGCGGATGTCACGCTCCTCAAGACCACCAAAGTGCAAATTGAGGAGGGAGTGATCACCATTGTGGCGGAGGCCAAAACCCGCATCACTTTGATTCGGGGCGATTATGATCCGGCGGACAAAGGCCCCGCGTGGATGGGCCGCCCGGTGACGCACCTGCAGGTGAAGTCCGACCGGGCCACTTTCACCATCCGGCGGCCCCAGCAGCCCGGGCTGGAAAAGGCCTGGCAGGACAGCTTGCAGGCCGCGCGGGACTTGCGGGACGGCAAAGAAGTGGGCCGCATCGGCTTTTACGCGCCCGACATCAGCATCAAGGGCAACTTGATCGAGGCCATCACGGGCTTTGGATTCTTGTACGCCAGGGGAAACTGAGCCGCTGCCCTGGCGAAACCACGAACGTGGGAAAAGAGAAAGGCCGGACAACAGGTCCGGCCTTTTCACACACAGCTGGCTTCTGAGAACTGAAGCGCAGCAACAACGAGAACAGACTACCGGGTTTCCCCGACCCCACCAGTCACCAGTGTTGGGGACACGGTGGGGACAAGTTTTTCCTTAAGTTTTGCGGGCGATGATGCTGCGGCGGTTCGGCACGGTCGGTCCCGGATCAAAGCAATCTCTCGCGCGGCCCTTTTTCGCGCACGAGCGTGAGGGCGGGAACTTCCACGATGGTCTGCTGGCCGAGAAATTCGAGCAACACCTTCACGCGCTCTTTCGCGGGCATGACTTGCGTGATGACGGCGTTGAGACCGTGAAGGACGCCGCCGGAAATTTGCACGCGATCATCCGGCGCGTAAGTCTCGGGGATGATGTGCAATTCTTCTGTGCCGAGGCGGGCGCGCAGTTCGTTCACCACGTCATCCGGCACGGCGGGCGTGATCTCGCCGAAGTGAACGACGTGACTCACGCCCGCCGCGCTGCGCACCAGACGGAGCGAGGCGCGCAAGTTGAAGCGGGCGAAAAGGTAGTTTGGGAACAACGCTTCCGTGACCCACACGGGACCGCGCACGCTGCCCTTCTTGAAACGGAGGCGCGGGAGAAACACTTCCAGTCCCGCCTCGCGCAAACGCGCGGCCGCGATGTGCTCGTGCTTGGGGTGCGAGCGCACGCAGAACCACGCGGGCGCGGTGTCGTGGCTGGCGGAGTTCACGGCTTCTTCGGAGCGGCTGGCTGTGGAATCACGCGGTTCGCCGGCGTCTGATTTTGCGCCTTACCCGGTTCGATCCACGAACGCGGCACGGGGCGTGGGCCGGGCGTCTGGCTGTTCAGTTGCGGCACGAGCCAGTCGAGGCCAGCGAGGTTGTCGCGCAGGCGGGCCTCGGCGTCTTCGTCGGTGTGGTTCAGAATCCCGAGCGGGCCGCGCCAGCCACTGTCGCGAATCGTCCTGAGCAGCGACAAATCCAGATCGCCCTGGCCGAGCGGGAGAATTTTTCGCCCGGTCGTTTCACCGTTCGCCACCATCCCGTTGAGATTCAGCGCGACGAGAAGCGGTTTCATTTTCGCCAGCAGGGCCGGGAAGCGCGCGAGGTGGGCGTGGCCGTGATGGAGGTTGTACACGATGCCGACGTTGGTCACGCCCGCGCCGCGCAGTTGCTCGATGATGGCGATTTGATTCTCCGGCTCGCCGAACCACGCGCCGTGATTGTAGAGCGCGACGGTGCAGCCGATCTTTGCCGCCGCGCCGGCGATGGGTTGAATCCGTTTCGCCTCGGCGGCGACGCGCGCCTTTTGTTCCTCGTCGTTCTTCACCGGCCCGCCGCCGCCCATGACCCAGAGCTGCGCGCGAATCTGGTGGCGCTCCAGCAAGGCGAGAATTTTGATGGCCTCGTCATTCAGCGTCGTGGGGAACCACCACGCGGTGAGTTGCACGCCGTGTTTCTTCAACGCCTCCATCTCCGCGTCCCAAGTCGGGATGTGCTCGGCGCGGTAGTCGTAGGCGAACATCTTGAAACCAAGCTGCTCCAGCATGGCGGCGCGCTCCTCCGGCCCGCGCTTCTTCGCGTCGAAGGGCACGAGGCACCACGCGACGAGATTGGTGCGGGCGAAGAGTTGGTAGTCCGCCGCGCGTGTGGCGACGACGGCGACGATCAGGGCGAGCAGCACGGTGATCCGGCGCAGTGAGTTGGACATGGTGCCGTCATGGATAGACAAGCGCGGCGGCGCGAACAAGTCTGCGGGGTGGAAAATGTGGACGCGACCGGCCGCAACACCAACGCGAGACTGGAAAGTCTCGCCACCTGCCGGCTGGAAAGCCGACACTACGTTGTAACGCCGACCTTCGTGTCGGCAGGTTCAGAGGTTTTCCAGCCTCGTGTCCCCAGCCCGCCGGGGCCGTCATTCCCGCCCGCGCGCGGCCTTGCTCGGCTTGAAAAATCCCCGCTTTGCAACTTTGTGATGAATTACTACTGTCCGCCTCCCGCCGGGCTGGCTCCGGTCGGAAAACGATTCAATGGCACTCATTGTTCAAAAATTTGGCGGCACTTCGGTCGGGAATCCCGACCGGATCAAGAACGTCGCGAAGCGCGTGGCGCAGTATCGTGCGCAGGGCGATCAGATTGTCGTGGTCGTGTCCGCGATGAGCGGCGTGACGGACAACCTCATCAAGCTCGCCAAGGAAATCATGCCGCTGCCGAGCGAGCGCGAGATGGACATGCTGCTGGCCACCGGCGAGCAGACGACGATTGCGTTGACGGCGATGGCGTTGCATTCGCTGGGGGTGGAGGCGGTGTCGTTGACGGGGGCTCAGGCGGGGATCGTGACCGACGGGGTCCACACCAAGGCGAAAATTC
>JANOAY010000096.1:0-2321 GCA_031411375.1 Pedosphaera sp.
CGAACCACGCCGCATTCACCAGCACGTCCCGTTCGGGGTAGCCCTCGGGCGAGGCCAGCAGCCCCACGTTCCGCGCGCTGCGCCGGTAGCCGCGATAGCCGGTGCCATCGCTGCTGGAATCATCGGTGGAATTGTAGCTGACCTGCCGCACGATCATCCCCTGCACGTACCAGGTGCTCTCGGTGATGTTGCTGCGCGAAAGATTTTCGATGAGCCACTGATCCTGCCCGACCACGCAGCGCAGCGTGTAAGTGCGGATATTTTTCAACGGCAGGCCGGTCTCCTCCTGATAGCGCCACTCGATGGTCTCGACGCGCGCGGAAATTTCCACGAACTGCGCCGCCGCAGCGGACAGCAGGCCGAGGGTGGCGCAGAGAAGCAGCGGGATGACGTTCATGAATTTTCCACGCGCAGCCAAACGCCATTTCCCCGAGGGAGCAACTCTGAAGTGGCAGTAACGCCGGCTTTCCAGCCGACGGGTGGCGAGACTTTCCAGTCTCGCGTTTCTGTTCGGGGTGTTTAAGTCCGCCGTTTGGAACGGGAGGCTCGAAAGCCTCCCCACCTGCCGACACGAATGTCGGCGTTACGTCGCGTCAAACTCCCTCCTTTACTCCGCGCGGCGTTCGCCGAAAAAATCCAGCGTGGCGAAACTCCGCTGGCTTCTGGCAATCACCGGGCTGTTCTGGCTCGGGCTGCGGCCTGTGTCCGGTGCCGCCGCGCCGGACGGAGGCGCGCTCTCCAACCGCACCTACGCCGTGCGGACGTGGACCACGGACGAGGGCCTGCCGAACAATTCCATCCTCGCGATGGTGCAGACGCGCGATGGCTACCTCTGGCTCGGCACATTGAACGGGCTGGTGCGTTTCGATGGCGTGAGCTTCAAAATTTTCAACACCGGCAACCTGCCGGGACTGCCGGAGAACCGCATCGTCAGCCTGTTCGAGGACAGCCAGCGCCGTCTGTGGATCGGGCTGGAGAACGCGGGCGTGGTCTTTCTGCACGACGGAAAAATCACCGCCCCTGCGCCGCTGACCGGCGGGAGTCGCGACCGTCGCTTGCAGGCGGCGTGCGAAGACCAGATGGGCGCGGTCTGGCTGCTCAAGATCAACGGCGACGTGTGGCGCGTGTCGGACGGAAAGTTCCAATTGTTTCCCTCGCCGCCCGGCGGACGCGGCGGCGGTGCGCGGTCCCTGATTTGCGAAACGGATGGCGCGGTGCGGGCGGGGATGTTGCAGCGGCAATTCGAGATTGATCCGCGCGGAAATTTCACCAGCACGAATCTGCCGCTGGTGGGCGAGCCGCGCGCGCTCAGCCAGTTGCTCTCGCTCACGGCCAGCCCGCGCGGCGGGCATTGGCGGGTTGGGCTGCGGCGGAATCTGGCGGTGATGCGCGTGCAGGGAACGACGGAGCGCGTGGTGGTGGAACCGGTGCCGTGGAATTACGAATCGGCGGCGGCGTGCGAGGATCAGGACGGGCACCTGATCATCGGCACGTTGCGCGAGGGCGTGTTTTTTGTTTCCACCAATGGCGAGGTGAGCGCGCTGTCCAGCCTGGTGCGCGGAGCCGCGGTGCCGAATCCCGCCGTGCGCTCGCTGATGGTGGACCGCGATGGCACGCTGTGGGTGGGGACAGAAGGCGGGTTAAGCCGGGTGCAACAGCAGACTTTTCAAACGGTGGGCAGGCTCTCGACGTGGTCCGTGGAATCGCTGGCCAGCGACACGAACGGCACGTTGCTCATCGGCACGACATTCGATGGATTGTCCGCCTGGCGCGAGGGAATGACGAACAGCCTGATGCTGAGCGGCGGGTCGATCACCGCGGTGCAAATTACGCGCGACGGCACCGCATGGTTTGCCATCCGCACTTCCCAGGACGAATCCTGGCCGGAACTCTGGCGCCGCCCGCCGGGCGGCGGATCGGAGCGCGTGGCGAGCGGCACGAACTTGCAGCACCGGGTGCAGGCCATTTATGAGGACCGCGCGGGCCGGCTGTGGTTCGGCACCGGCGGCGGACTCGTCTCGCTGCACAGCAACGAGTGGCGGCGCTTCACCACGCGCGACGGACTGACGGGCAACGGCATCACCGCGCTCGCCGACGACGCGCCGGGCAATTTGTGGATTGGCACGGAGCGTTCCGGGATCAATTGCTGGGACGGAAAAAGTTTCACGGCCATGCGCCAGACGGACGGCGTGCCGGGCGATGAAATCACCGCGCTGCTTATGGACGGCGGCGGCGTGCTGTGGGCAGCGACGGCGGCGAACGGACTGGGCTGCTGGCGCAACGGACGCTGGACACGCTTCAACGCGCGTGACGGCCTGGCA
>JANOAY010000097.1:0-4540 GCA_031411375.1 Pedosphaera sp.
GAGTGCGACTCGGACGCGGTGAGTTTGAAAGCGGTGGGCGGGTTGCTCTGCGAACTCTACAGCGGGTTCACGGCGGAGGAAATATTGGCGAGCGGCAAAGGCGTGCTGGAGCCGTTGCAGATTCTTCATCAACTCGCGGAGAACCGGCAGCGCACCATTGCGCGCATCGAGGGAAAAATTCGCGGCTTCGCGGAGCAGCAGAAAGTGAAGTAACCCGTGCGGCTCTACGACGCGCACAATCATTTGCAGGACGCGCGCTTCACCGCGCCGGAGAAATTGATCGCGGAAGCCGCCGGCGTCGGTGTCGTGCGCATGGTCGTGAACGGCGCGTGCGAGGAGGACTGGCCGCTGGTGCAGGAACTCGCCGGGAAATTTCCACAAGTGCTGCCATCGTTCGGCTATCACCCGTGGTATCTGCACGAGCGCACGGCGGAATGGCAAGCGCGGCTCGTGGAATTTCTCGATGCGTCACCGTCGGCTGTCGTCGGCGAGATCGGCCTCGACCGCTGGAAGCCCAGCCGGCCTTACGCCGGACAGGAGGAAGCGTTCGTCTGGCAGCTCCGACTGGCGGCGGAGCGCAACATCGCGGCGAGCATTCACTGTTTGCAGGCGTGGGGAGGGATGCACGAACTGCTGCGCGCCACGCCGCGTCCGGCGCGCGGCTTTCTGCTCCACTCGTACGGCGGGCCAAAGGAAATGGTCGCGCCGCTCGCGAAACTTGGCGCGTACTTTTCTTTCCCCGGCTACTTCATGCACGAGCGCAAGGCCCGCCAGCGCGAGGCCTTCGCCGCCGTGCCGCTCGACCGCTTGCTCATCGAGACGGATGCGCCGGATCAACTGCTGCCGGACGCTGCCAGCCGTTTCCCGCGGCACGACACCAACGGCCAGCCGCTCAACCATCCGGCGAACCTCCGCGCGATTTGCGAGTTCGTGGCCCGCGAGCGTGCGCTGCCTTTGGAGGAGTTCGCCGCGCAGATGGAAGCAAATTTCCGCCAGCTTTTTGGCTGAACCAGGCCAGGAAATGTGCAGGAAATCTTGGCAGCCTCGCACTCCCGCATTGCGTAACGAAAATCCTTCTGCAACTGTCCGCCCGCTGGCCCCGGTCCCAAACGTGTTGAACCCGAGGTTCATTCTCGTACGGATTCATTGGTCGGCGCAACCCAAACTCTGACGACCTATGCAAGTGCCATCAAATCGCCGCGCGTTCGCGTGGCTCCGCCCCACCCTGCTGACCGCCGCCGCGCTGCTCCTCGCGGGCGGACTGGGCGTGCAGGCCCAGACCATCACCAACCCCAGTTTTGAGGCCAACTCGTTCGGCAGCTTTCCTGGCTACATCAGCGGCAACGGCGCGATCACCGGCTGGACGGCGGGGAACAACAGTCGCGCCGGCCTCAATCCGAGCGGCGGCTCGCCCTTCGCAGACAACGGCACCATTCCCGCCGGGGCCAACGTCGCGTTCATCCAGAACGGGGCGGACGCGTCGTTGAGCAACGTCATCACCGGCCTGACCATCGGCCAGACCTACAAGGTGAATTTCCGCGTCAACGCGCGCGGCGGCAACACGCCCAACCTCAAGGTCGGTATCGACGGCAACAACCTCATCAACACCGCCGTCACGTCCGTGGGCGGAGTTCTGCCCTACAAATACTTCGCGTTTGATTTCACGGCCACGGCCACCGAGCACCTGCTGGCGCTGCGCAACGATGCGGGCGGCGACAATACTGTGGTGATCGATGACTTCAGCATCGCGGTGCGCAACAGCGGATGGTCTTACGCCGCGTGGAATGACGACGCGACCTCGGGCGTGGACGGCACCAAGACCCACACGCACGCCTTCAGCTTCGGCAGCGGCGTGAACACGACGATCAATGGCATCCTGTTCACCGGCGTGGGCGGCGGCAATCCTTCCGGGCCGACCTTCTCCACCACCGGCCTGCCGAATGTGTTCGGCAATGACGCCAATAATCTGACCGGCGGCAGCGATCAACTGGCCAACGACTTTGTTTATGCGAACGCGGAACTGTTCCAGAGCATCACCCTCAACGGCCTGATTGTCGGCGCGGAATACGTGGCGAACATCTACTCGGTCGGCTGGGAGAACGGCACGCGCGCGGCGACCTTCAGCGTGGGCAGCGACCGGCTGACGGTGAACCAGGATCAGTTTGGCGACAACAACGGCATCCGCTTCACCTACCGCTACATCGCGACGGGCAGTTCAATCACGCTCACTTACACGCGGCTGCAAGGGAACTCGATTCACACCTACGGCTTCAGCAATTACGAGTTGAACGCGCCGCCCACCGCGCCGCAGATCGTCGCGCATCCCTCGGGCCGTTGCGTGAGCGAAGGCCAGCCCTTCACGCTGGCCGGCTCCGCGTCCGGCTCGCCGGCTCCCTCCTACCAATGGCAGAAGGATGGCAGCGACCTCCTTGGTGCGACCGGCAATTCCTACTCTGACCCCTCGGCGGCGCCCGGCGACGCGGGCAACTACACGTTGATCGCGAGCAACGCCAGCGGCACGGCCACCAGCACGGTGGCAGTGGTGAAGCTTGGTCTCGCGATGGTCAACCCGAGCTTCGAGGTGGACAACTTCCCCAACTTCCCCGGCTACGTCAGCGGCAACGGCCCGATCACCGGCTGGAGTTCGCTCGGCAACCACGGCGTCAACACCGGTGCGGGACCGTTCGCGGACAACGGCGCAATCCCCGACCGCAATCAGGTCGCCTTCATGCAGGGCGACGGCGCGATGAGCCAGACCGTGAGCGGCTTCACCGTGGGGCAACAGTATTACGTGGTCTATTTTGAAAACGCGCGGAATGGCGGCATCCCGGCGATTGAATTGCAGATCGGTGGAACCACCATCGTGCCGGCGCACTCGCGCGCTCCGGTCGGCGGCGCGAATCCTTACGTGGAAGTGACCAGCGATCCGTTCATCGCCCCGGCTGCGGATTTGTTGCTCAGCTTCATCAAGAGCAACCCGAACGGCGGCGACACCACGGCGCTGATTGACAACGTGTGCATTCTCCCGCTGCCCGCCGGCACGCCGCCTTCGGTCTCGCGCCAGCCGCAAAGCCTCACCGTGAAGGTGGGGGACAATGCAAACTTCTCCGTCGGAGTTTTCGGCTCGCTGCCCTTCACCTACCAGTGGCTCAAGGATGGCGCGGACATCATCGATGCGACCAACGTCACGCTCGCGCTGGTCGGCGTGGCGAAATCCGCCGAAGCAGATTACACCGTCGTGGTCGCCAACACCTCCGGCTCGGTCACGAGCGCGGTGGCGCGGCTGACGGTGACGGAACCCATCCCCACGCTCTTCAACACCGGGATCGATACGAACGGACTCGCGTTGGGCGATGGCTTGGTCGATCCGCATTACCTTCTGCTTTCCAATCCGGACACCGGTTCCCCAGACGCGATTGTGGAAGACTCGACGGCCTTCCCCATCGTGGGCGGCCCGTGGCTGTTGAATACGGCGAGTTCCAAGTGGATTGGCCCGCGCTTGAACACGTCACCGAGCGCAGTCGGTTTCTACACCAACCGCACCACCTTTGATCTGACGGATCGCGATCCAAGCACGGTGTTCATCGTCGGACGCTGGGCTTCGGATAATTCCGGGCGCGACATTCGGGTCAACGGGGTTTCAACGGGCAATCCGCAGAGCACAACCTTCGCGGGCTACACCACCTTCAACATCTCCACGTCCAACGCGTCCTTCCTCCCCGGCATCAACACCATCGACTTCGTGGTCGAGAACGAGGCGTCTCCGGGCTACACGGGATTGCGCGTCGAGTTCACGGCCAGCAACGCGCGCATCCTGCCGAACGTCCGGCCCGTCGTGACCCTCCAGCCGGGCAGCCAGACGGAGGTCATCGAGGGCAACACCGTGAGCTTTACGGTCGGGGCCACGGGCAGCGACCCGCTCGTTTATCAGTGGAACAAAGGCGGTGTCCCGCTGCCCGGCCAGACCAACACCACGCTGACCCTCGTCAACGTCACGACGAACGAAAACGGCTTCTACGATGTGCAAGTCAGCAACGGCTCCGGCTCCACCAATAGTCTCCCGGCCCAGCTTGCCGTCATCTACCGCCGTGTGCCCGGCATCTACAGCACCGGCACGGAGAACAACGGCGCACTCTCGGTGGACGGTTCGATTGACCTGCATTGGATCATCGGCAACAGCGCGGACCCGACGAACACGGGGCCAGATGCGATTGTCATCGACCAAGGCAATGCGCCGGTGCCGCCGTGGTTGAGTGCCGGGCCGCGATCCAAGTGGATTGCGCCGCAGGCCAACCAGAACGCTGGCAATGCCGAAGGCAACTACACTTACCAGACGTTCTTTGACCTGACGGGCGTGGACATGTGCACGTTCCGGCTCGCCGGACAGTTTGCCGTGGACAACTTGCTCCTGGATATCGTGGTCAACGGCGTGTCGCAGGGCGTCAGCGGTGGCGGCTTCACCTCGTTCGTGCCGTTCGTGGTCACGAATGGTTTCGTCGCGGGACCGAACACCGTGGACTTCATCATGAACAACGCGCCC